>JALHVH010000122.1 GCA_022867105.1 Candidatus Aminicenantota bacterium | reverse complement strand
GGGTGAAGAACCCCAGGGTCCGGGAAAAGATCGAACAGAACCGGGAGACGCTCGAGATGAGCCGGAAACTTGTCATCATAGAAAAGGGCCTGGACCTCAAATTCGACCTCGAGGCGTTCGCCCTTTCCGAGCCCGACGCCACGGAAGCCGCGAAGATCTTCCAGGAGCTCGAATTCACCTCGCTCCTGAGCGCGTTCGTGAAACCCAAGGCGGCCGGACCCAAGAACTATAAGGTGATCCTTGATGAAGGAGATCTCCGGACACTGGTTGCGGCCCTGAAAAAGTCCGGGCGCTTCGCCCTGGACACCGAGACCGACAGTCCGTTCCCGACGAGGGCCCGGCTCGTGGGAATGTCCTTCGCCATGAAACCTGGGGAGGCCTATTACCTCCCCCTCCGGCATGAGTATCTGGGCGCCCCGCCCCAGGTCCCCGTGGGACGAGCCCTCGATATCTTGAAGCCCGTCCTCGAGGACCCGGCGGTCCTTAAGATAGGCCAGAACATCAAGTACGACCTGATCGTCCTGGCGCGGGAAGGCGTCGAACTCGATGGCATAGATGTCGACACCATGGTCCTTTCCTACCTTCTCGAACCCAACTGGGGAAAGCACAGCCTGGAGAAAATCGCCCTTCACTACCTCGGAACGACCAAGGAACCTTACGCGAGTGTCGTCGGCAAGGGCAAGAAACAGGTGACCATGGACCGGGTGGACATCGGGCAGGCCGCCCCATACGCCTGCATGGACGCCGACTTGACCTTCGAGCTCGGGACGGTCCTCCGGGAAAAGGTCCGCGAGAGGAAGCTCGACCGCCTATACGGAGATATCGAGCGGCCGCTGATCGAGCTTTTAGCCAGGATGGAGATCTGGGGTGTCAAGGTCGACACGCGGGCCCTGAAAGATCTATCGGACGGCTTCGGGACGGACCTCCGCCGCCTTGAAAAGATGATCTACGAGCTGGCCGGCCAGGAGTTCAATATCAACTCGCCCCAGCAGCTCTCTTCCATCCTCTTCAACAAGCTGAACCTTCCGGCCACGAAGAAAACGAGAGTCAACCGGAGCTTTTCGACCTCGATCGATATCCTCCAGGAGCTGGCCCAGTTGCATCCCCTCGCCCAGCACGTCCTGGAATATAGACAAGCGGCGAAGCTCAAGTCCACCTACGCGGACGCCCTGCCGCTCCTGATCGATCCCGCGACCGGCCGGATCCACACGTCGTACAACCAGACGGTCGCCTCTACGGGGCGGCTATCGTCGAGCGACCCCAACCTCCAGAACATCCCGGCCCGGGGCGAGCTCGGCAAGCGCTTCCGGCGGGCCTTCATCCCGGAAGAGACGGACGTTTTTCTCGCGGCCGACTACTCTCAGATCGAGCTGCGGGTCCTGGCCCATCTATCCGGCGACCCCGCGCTGGTCGAGACCTTCCTCGAGGACCGGGACATCCACGAAGAAACCGCGGCTCGGGTCTTCGGGGAGGGCGCGAACCTTTTCAAGGACGAGATGAGGCGGAGGGCCAAGATCATCAATTTCTCGGTCATCTACGGCACGTCGGCGTTCTCGTTGGCCAAGGAGCTGGGGACGTCCACCGGAGAGGCGCAGAAGTTCATCGACCGGTACTACGAAAAATATCCGAAGGTCAAGGAATTCCTGGAAAAGATGGTCGAAGACACTCGCGAAAAGGGCTATTCCGAGACGATTATGGGACGCACCCGTCAGGTGCCCGAGCTCAAGCAGGCAGACAAGGTCATTCAGCAGGCGGGGCGCCGCATCGCCCTCAACAACCCCATCCAGGGCTCGGCCGCCGACATCATGAAGAAGGCCATGCTCGACGTCTGGGAGGGAATGAAAAAGCGCAAGCTCCGGTCCAAGATGATCCTCCAGGTCCATGACGAGCTCGTCTTCGAAGTGCCCGAGGACGAGCGGGACGACATGGAAGGGCTCGTCCGCGACAAGCTCGAGAACGTCTGCGCCCTCCGGGTCCCCCTCAAGGTCCACTTGAGCTGGGGGAAGAGTTGGGCCGACGCAAAATAGACTTTTGATTTTCGCTGTGCTATAAGCGGCTTGAACCCGGATGAGGACGGAAAATGAAGGGATTTCGCTCCGGGCGGAGGCGGCGGACATGATGCCAGAACCGGACCTGAAAATGTTCCTTTTCTTCTCGGAGCTCCAGGGCCGGGCCGTCGTCGACTCCGAAGGCCGGGCCGTCGGAAAGCTGGCCGACCTGAAGGTCCTGCTTGGAGAGCTCTTCCCGCGGGTCACGACCCTCGTCGTCAGGAAGCGTCGCGAGAAGAAGCTCGCCACCCTCAGCTGGAACGACGTCGAGAGCCTGAACGGCAGACTCGTCAGCCTGAAGCCCGGAGCCGAAAGCCGCTTCACCCCGCTCGAAGTGGGGAACGAGGAGATCCTCCTCCGCGAGGACCTCCTGGACAAGCAGGTCGTTGACACGTTCGGGGCCAAGATCGAAAGGGTCAACGACATCCACCTCCTCATCGTCAACCGGGACCTCAGGACCGTCCACGTCGACTTCGGCGTCCGCGGCATCCTCAGGAGGCTCGGCTGGCTCAAGACGATCGACCGCTTTACGAACTGGCTCTTCGCCTACAGCCTCCCGGACAAGATCATCTCCTGGAAGTACATCCAGCCCCTGGCCAGCGACCCCAAGAGGAACCTGAAGCTCAACGTCACGACCCGAAAACTCCAGGAGCTCCATCCTTCGGACATCGCCGACATCATCGAGGAGCTGGACAGGGCCAACCGGTCGTCCGTGTTCAAGATGCTGGACCTGGAAACGGCCGCCGAGACCCTCCAGGAGATGGACCCCAAGCTCCATCTCTCCCTGCTCGAGACGACCCCCGAGGAAAAGATCTCGGACATCCTGGAGGAGATGGAGCCCGACGAGGCCACGGATATCCTGGCCGATCTGCCCGAAGAAAAAAAGCAGCGCCTCATCCGAACCATGGAGAAGCCCTATAGACAGACGGTCGAGGAGCTCCTGAAATTCGAGGAGGGGACGGCCGGCAGCATCATGACCAAGGATTTCATCGCCCTGCGGCGCGACACCACGATCGGGGCCGCCATCGAGGAGTTCAGGAACACGACCCACCCCCTGGAGACCGTGGCTTACCTCTACGTCACCGACGAAGAAAAGCACCCCCTGGGGGTCATCACCCTCCGCCACCTCCTTCTCTGCGACAAGCAGGAGGTCTTGGGGGAACTCATGAATCCCCATCTCATCAAGGTCGATTGCGACGACGACCTGAAGACCGTGGCCGAGCTGTTCGCGAAGTACAAGTTCATCGAGCTTCCCGTAGT
>JALHVH010000121.1 GCA_022867105.1 Candidatus Aminicenantota bacterium | reverse complement strand
CGATCCGGAACGGGAAGGACTGCCACGGCGGGAAAACGTCGATGATGCCTCCCCGCCAGGCGTATTCGCCCGGAGAAGCGATCAAGTCCTCCCGGGAGTAGCCGTATTCGGACAGCGTCCGGAGAATGTCGTCGCGGTCCGTGGCCCGTCCGACCTCGATCGTCAGGAATGAGCGCTCGAGGTCGGCAGGCGCGGGCAGGGGCTTTAAGAGGCCGAAAGGATTGGTCACGATGAGGGACGCGGATCCATGGAGCGCGTCCCAGAGGAACCTCATCCTCGAAGAGACGGCGTCGAGAGAAGGGGGAATCTCGAGGTATGGGTCATCGGAGAGCGCCGGAAGCGACCCGGCGGGGAGGGTCGACCGGAGCCGGGAGAGGAAGAACCGGCAATCCTCCACGAGAGAGGTCAGGGGCCGCGAAGGCGGGCGGACGCAGACGAGCCTCTTGGGGAGCTTGCTGGCCAGGCAAGCCAGGACGTAGGGCCTGGCCGCGTCGGTGACCCCCTGGATCCGGATGCCTTTTTCGCCTTTTTCAGCCGCGGTCCGGAGGTCCTTGAACTCGGTGGTCGCAAATAGAAAATTGAGGCTCACCCGAACATTCTAGACCATCGGGTGTTTGCCGTCTATCCCGCTCGTCCCTGCCCGGAAAACACGAGATCCCGCACGTGTGCCCAGGAAACGTTGTTCCGTGGCAGTCCCCCTAGGGCCTCTTGAGCTTGCTGAGCGACTCCTTGAGCCAAATGACGTATTCGGGCCGCTGGATAAGGCTTTCGACACGGAAGACTCTTATGCCCGCCAGTCTGCCTTCGTTGACTTTCTCGACGAAGAAGTCCATCAAGCCCTTGAACTCCTGTTCGGTCAGCCACCGGTGTTCACTGCCTGCGTCCAGGTATAGAGATCCCAGGATCGGCTTTCCCGGGAACTTTTTCAGTACCTGGTCGAGCAGTTGTTCGTGGTTTTGAAGCTGTGTCGTGTCGTAGAAACTGAAGATGATCGCGTCGATATCAAAGTCATACGGCTTGTCCAGATCCCCGGGCGGGTAGCAGGGAGCCCAGATGGCCAGGCGGGGATTGATACCTTTGGCTTGGGCGATAATCTGGCGAAATTCATCCGCAGAATGGCCTCCCTTGGCGGTTTCCTCCGTCTCTTCGTAGAAGTCGTTCAGGTACAAACCAATGATTTCCTTGTGGGTGAGCGATAGTTCCGCGATCCATGCCGCGTGCCGCATGGCCTCATCAAACTTCCATCCCCAGATACCTCTCTCGATTTTGGCGATGATGTACTTGACCCCTGGTGTCTTCATATGTCTGTACATCAGGGTGTCTTCAAGCTTCATTTTCCCGTCGTAGGGCTTGTCGTGGGTCCAAACCGTGTTGAACCCGACTTCCTTGATCATCGGAGCGATGTCTACTTTGTCGCTGTGCTCCCAGACGGAAATCAGGGGTTCGGAGGGGAAGTCGATGTCGATTGGGTCGTCCGCGAGCGCCGGAACGACACCCATCGCCGATAGAAATACGGCCAGAAGCGCCGCATGCAGAATGCGTCCCGGCACGATGGATCGGCCGGCTGGAAGGATCAACCGATGATAAATGTCTGACATGGGGACTCCTTTCTAACCATGCCGGAAGTGTATCGCCGGCCTCTCGGCGATGTCAATAGCCCGCAAAGAGCGTCAAGAAACGGGTCGGGGTTATGGATAGGGCCGGATCTCTCTGGAAAGACGCAAAAGCCCGGGCTCGGAAGGAAATCTTTAAAAATTGAATGTGTAGGTATACTTCACGAGCAGGGTGCGGCCCATGGAACGAGGCAGCGCCGGAATTTCGCTCAGGCGGCCGGTGTTCAATCCGTCGTTATAGACGATATAAACGTCGCTTCCTTCCCGGGGATTGTATCTGATACGGACGTTCGCCGTGACCTCGTTGTCAGCGCTGCTGTATTGAATGAAGGCGGCCGCCGAAAATTTGGTGCTCAGCATGGCTAGAATGCGCAGCCTTCCGATATGAGCGATGAACTTTTGGTTTCTTTCGGGGAACGTCGCCCGGTCGAATTCGTAGAACCCGCCGATTTCCAGGCTGCTCGAAACGTCCCAGCGAGGTGAAATCCCTAAAGAGATTCTTCTCCCGCCATAAAATGAACCGGCGTCCAGCGAGCCTTCCAGATAGGTGGTCTCCGTAGAAGGCGTCGTAAATGTGAAGTTTAGATCGAAGAAACGGTATCGGCCGGCTGGAATCTCGGCCTCGTCGGATAGGGAAAAGCCCT
>JALHVH010000011.1 GCA_022867105.1 Candidatus Aminicenantota bacterium | reverse complement strand
GGGCGGGGAACTGGGCAAGGACGACGGAAACAAGGGCCGGCTTCATGCCCCATTCCCCGACCGCCTTCTCAAACAGGGAGGCAAACGGCGAGACGGCGAGCTTCTCCACGAGGTCCGCCGGAATGCCTATCTCCCTGTACCGCTTCTCGAGGCTCAGGATGTTCGGGGGCAGCGAGGCCCTGATCCCTTCCAGCCGTTCTGCCGTGATCCGTTTGGCCGGAAGATCGGTGTCCGGGTACATCCTGTTAGGGCCCGGCAGGATGCGCTCGAAGCCGTTCGTCCCGTCGATGTGAGCCTGCCTTGTCTCGGAGGGGATGCCGACGGTCGCCTCCCTCGCCCGGGCGATGATCTCCTGGGCGCCGAGCCGGGCGTCCGCCTCCGGACCCCAGACGATGACCAGCGTGTCGTCGGGCCCGGCACCCATGGCCTTGCGGACCGCCAGCCACTCCGAGCTGGCCAACGTTTCACTGGGGCTGTCCGAGTGAATGATGTTCGGGAGGGTGGTCAAGCAGGCGATGACGCGCACCCGGTCGGAGATCTCCCGGGAAAAGAACGTGTGGGTCTGGGTCTGCCATCTCAGCAGGCCCCGGAACCCGATGAGCCGGACGCCGTGGACAGTCATCCCGTTCGCGACCGCCGATCGGACCGGCTGATATTCGGTCCGGCGCAAGACCTTGCCGACGTCTTCCGTGGAAGCCTTGAACGAGGCCGTGACGATCCCCCGGCGGGCCAGCTCCCCCCGCAGCCGCAACAGGTTCCATTGCCGCATGGCCTCGTAGTAGGTGAGAAGGGGGATCCGCGGGATGCGCGGGACGCCCTTGATTTCGACGCGCGTTCCGCCCGTGACGCTGACGTTGACGTCCTCGCGCGCCGCCCCGATCCCCGTCCGGACCTTGCCGGTCGTCCGGACGAGCCGGCGCAGGATCTGGCCGACCTCGGCCGCTTCCTGGGGGGTCCGCATGTCCGGGGCCGTTACGGTCTCGATAAGGGGCATGCCGAGCCTGTCCGTGAGATAGACGCGCCGGTGGCCGATATCACTGACCTCGCGGCAGGCGTCCTCCTCCAGCCCCAGCTGAACGATCCGGATGTCGCGCCCCTTGTACGGGACCTTGCCGTCGACGCCGACGATGGTCGTCCGCTGGAACCCGGTGGGGATGCTCCCGTCCAGGTATTGTTTGCGGGCGATATGGAGTTCGTCGATCATCTTGCACGCATAGAGCATCCCGATGCCCAAAGCGATGTCCAGCGCCTCCTCGTTAAGCTCGAAGGGCGGCGTGTCGTCCATCTCGTAAGTGCAGACCGTCTCGCGATTGATCCGGTAGATGATCTCCTTTTTCGTCTTGAACTCCATGAGGGCCGTGCCGTCGTACTCGCCGAGCTCGGAGAGCGTGGGCCGCATGTGACGGAGGATCTCGGCGTCGAACACATCGCTCAACCGGCCGGCCGGACAGCGGCAAAAGAGCTTCTTCGCGGTCAGGAGCTGCTGGTGGATCTCCAGGCCGGACTTGAAGCCGACCGCCGCGTAGTCCCCCGGGGTCATCTCCTCGAAAGGCTTGAAAACAAATTCGTTCGTGGCCGGGGGTCCTTCCAAACGCGGTTTGAAGTTCAATTAATATATGAAGCCGGAGGGGCTGTCAAATTCCCGTTGGGCGAGATCCGGTTTCGGAGTAAGTTATCGGGCTCCCCGTCCGCGCGGACACAAAATGAGCGAAGGCCTTCTTTCCGGCCTGACAGAGCGGGAGAATTTCGTTATCTACGACCAGCCTGACCAGAAGTCCGTCCTCAGCTGGGAAATCCGCTCAAGCCCGCGGCGCATATTTCAACTCGCGGAACGTCATGGTGAAGGCCGTCCCCTTCTTTCTGTCGAGGTCGATCGCCGCTTCCAGCTGGTCGACGAGCAGGTTCACGATCTGCAGTCCAAAGCTTTCGGCTTTGCGGAAATCCAAACCTTCCGGCAAACCAACTCCGTCGTCCGCCACCCGAAGCTCCACCGCGCCGCCGGGCCCGCGCCGCAATCCGATCTTGATCACCCCTGTCCGGCCCTCCGGAAACGCGTGTTTGAGCGCGTTGGAAATCAGCTCGTTGAGGATGAGTCCGCAGGGGACGGCCGAATTGATGTCCAGGGACACGTCTTCAAACTCCGTTTCCATCCGGACCTGCGCTGGATTGACCAGATAGACATGGAACAAGTGAACCACAAGGCTCTGGATGTAGCCGGCGAGGTCGATTTTCGACAGGTCGCAGGATTGATAGAGTTTTTCGTGGACGAGGCTCATGGAACGGATGCGCGTTTGCCCCTCTTTGAGGATCGCGCGGCACTCCTCGTTCGTCGTGTACCCGGCCTGAAGGTTGAAAAAGCTTGAGATGACCTGCATGTTGTTCTTGACGCGGTGGTGAACCTCCCGGAGGAGGACCTCCTTCTCCCGGAGGGAAGCCCGCAGCACCTCCTCCGCCCGCTTGCGCTCGGTGATGTCGTCGATGATTCCATCATAATATTTCACATGACCCTGCTCGTCCTTAACGGCCACCGCTGACACGGAGCCGACAAAAGAACTTCCGTCTTTCTTTTTCAGCCACAATTCCTCGCCTCTGACAAATCCTTCTTTGAGCATTTTATCATTAAACTTATTCCTGCCTTTTGCATTTTGATACAGATCTGAAACGTTTATTGCCAGGAATTCCTCTTTGCTTTTATACCCAAACATCCCAACGATGGCGGGGTTGGCTTCAATGAATTTGCCTTCAGGTCCAACGGTATTCCTGTAAATTCCTAAGTTGACGTTTCCCGTCAAACCCCGGTATTTTTCCTCACTTTTTCCCACGGCTTCTTCCGCCCGCTTGCTCGCCAATTCGGCGAGCTTGCGCTCGGTGATGTCGCGGTCCGACCCTTGGAAGCCGATCAATTCACCATTAACATCCAACATCACAACGGCGTTGCTCTCCAGCCAGCGTATACTGCCATCCTTATGCAGCCATCGCGATACAAGATTGTTCCATCCTTTTTTATTCTCGATCCATTTTGGAAGCATCTCTTCGATTTCTCGGCGGTCTTCTGGATGCATGTGAATCGTTGCGTTCTTTCCCACTATATCTTTAATCGAGTAACCTAATATCTGTTCTATTGCTAGGTTGCTATAGGTATGTATCCCTTCATTGTTGATCTGCCATATCCATTCCTGATTCGTTTCAATGATGGCACGATACTTCTCCTCGCTCTCCCGCAGCTTCTCTTCCGCCTGCATACGCTCGGTGATGTCCTGCATCGCCCCGATCATGCGCACCGGGCTTTCGTCGGCCTTCCGGACGATGTAGCCCCGGTCGTCAACCACCGCATACCGGCCATCCTTGCGGCGGAATCGGTATTGGTCGGACCACGACTGCCGCCCCGACTCGATGGCCGCGTGGATGCCCGTCCTGACGCGCTCGAGGTCTTCGGGGTGGATCCGGCTTGTCCAGGACTCGAGGTCCGGTTCGATCTCCTCCGCCCCGTAGCCAAAGAGCGTTTGGAAATTTTCGTTCCACAACACGGCATTCGTCCGGAGGTCCCAATCCCAGATGGCGTTATACGTGGCGCGATTCGCCAGCAGGAAACGTTCGTGGCTCTGCTTCAGCGCCGCCGCCAGCCGCTCCCGGAAAAACCGAAGCCGCTGTTGGCGCCAAATCAAGCCCGCGCCCGCGCCCGCACCGAAGAGCAGGGCAGCGACGAGGCCGATGATCATCCACAACCTCTCCTGTAAGGGCGCATTGACTTCCGTGGTGTCCATGTGGGCAACCAGGAACCAGGGCGAATCGGGAACACGGCGCACGTCGGCAAGCACCGGCACGCCGCGATAATCATTGCCTGCCACGATCCCTTCTTGTCCCAGGGCCACCTTTACGGCGGGCTGGTCCCTCTTGTCGAGCGGGACGCGCAAACTGAGGGCGCTGTTCTTTCGGAACCTGAGCTCGTTCAGGAAAAGAACTTCATCCCCCTCCCGGCGGACGAGCAGGGTTTCGGCCGTCCTGCTGGGCGAGGGCCATTGCTGGATAAAGGGGTAGAGATGAACCGCAGGATCGATGCGCAGCACGAGAACGCCTAGGGGTCGGCCGCCGTCCGACTCTTCGCGGACGGGAACAACGAGACCCAAATAAATGGGGCGATCGGGCGTATCCCGGTGGAAATCCAGAAACGTTATCTTGTTCGAGCGCAGAATCTCGGGGATTTGTTGCAGCAGATGGGACGCCACGGGCTCGGGCGTCCCGGGAACCGCCAGCCGCTCGATCCCCTGCGCATCCAGAATAAAGACCCGGTCATACTGGTAGGCGTCCTGAACGCGGTCAAGCCAACTGAGAATCCGGTCCCGAACATCCGTGTCCGCGGGAGTCTCCAAGAGGCGTTCGACCAATCCGGAAAAGGCCCTGTTCCGGTAAAAGGCAGAAGCATCCGCAAGCTGTTCTTTTCGCCATTGGACCAGTTGGCCCACTTTCAACTCTGCGATGGACGAAAGCCCGCGCTCGACCTCGCCGCGGAAATTCTGCGCGTAGCCACGATAGAAGAGATATCCGGCAGTGATGATGCCCGCCGCCAAGACAAGAAGAATCAGGAGAAGATAGAGCGAAGGGCGGTGTTCTCTTCGGTCGAGAGATTGCGGGTTTGACCTCATTGGCTAACCCAACCTTCCTAACAACAAGGATATGTCAATCTTAAGTGGAAGTCAACCGGAAAACGCCTGACCTGGAAATTCGCGGCGTGGCAGGGTAAAATGGCAATTAGGAGAAAATGCCAAGCACTGTAACGAAAATAAGAACGTCGCGTCGCCTGAGGGGGCGTGCGGCGGCAGCGTCCGCCTTGTTTATAGCGATGCT
>JALHVH010000120.1 GCA_022867105.1 Candidatus Aminicenantota bacterium | reverse complement strand
CCTCGGCCGGCGTGACCATCGCCACTTCGTTCATCTCTCTGTGCACGGACACAAAGGTCCGATGGGACATGGCCATGACGGGAGAGATCACCCTCCGGGGCAATGTCCTCCCGGTCGGCGGCATCAAGGAAAAGGTGCTCGCGGCCCAACGGATGGGAGTCAAGAGGATGATCCTGCCCCTTCACAACAAGAAGGACCTCTTCGACATCCCCAAGAAGGTCATCAAGAACATGGAGTTCATCTACGTGGAGGACGTCAAAGAAGTCCTGAAGAATGCCCTGGAAACGAAAACAAAAGCGCGGAAGAAAAGAAAGCCCGCCCAAACGGCCAGGCCCGGGAGGGCCAAACGCTGAAGGCGGACGCGGATGGACGGCGGGACATGCGTTTGCGAAAGCTCGGCGAAAGGGAACTTCTGGCGGTCATCCGCAGGAACTTCACCGTCCCCCGGAAGGACATCCTCCTCGGCATCGGCGACGATGCCGCCGTCGTCAAGCCGGGGGCGGGGCGGCTCCTTATCACCAAGGACCTTCTGGCGGAGGACTACGATTTTATCCTGCCGTTCCAGGATCCCCGCTTGCTGGGCCGCAAGAGCCTGAACGTCAACATCAGCGACATCGCGGCCATGGGCGGTCATCCCCTCTATGCGGTCCTCGGCCTGGGCCTGCCCAGGGAGACTGTCCTGGACTGGGTCGTCGACTTCTTCGCGGGATTCAAGGAGGCGGCTCGGAAAGCGGATGTGGTCCTCATCGGCGGCGACCTGTCCCAGGCCCGAAAGGTCCTGATCTCGGTCACCGTGATCGGCCGGGCGTCCGGTCGTGTCATCCTGAGGAGCGGGGCGCGGCCGGGCGATCGCATCTTCGTCTCAGGCTTCCTGGGGGACGCCAAGCAGGGGTTCCTCCTTTACAGGAAAGGGCTCCGGCTCGGGGTAGATCCGGCCAAGGATTTTTTTCTTAAGGCGTTCCTGGACCCGCAACCCCAGACGACCCTGGCCCGGGAGCTCTCGGGGCGAAGGGCCGCCTCGGCCATGATCGACTGCTCCGACGGGCTGTCGGTGGACCTTAACCACGTCTGCGAGGCGAGCGGCGCGGGCGCAGAGATCGACCTGGCGAAGGTCCCCCTGTCTCCGGCCATGATCTCATTCCAAAAGAAGCCCCTCCCTCTGGCCCTCCACGGCGGCGAGGATTACCAGCTGATCTTTACCGTCAAGCTGCGGGACCTGCCCAAGATCGCGTCACTCCGGCGGAAGTACAGGCTGACGGACGTCGGGCGGATCACCCGAGAGAAAGGGATCTGGACCGTTGACGCCCGCGCCCGCCGGAAAGTCCTCGAGATCAAGGGATTCGAGCACTTTAAATAAGGACGGTCCCGAACTCGGATTCAGGTCAGATAGTCGCCGTTGAAGACGACCTCGGCGGGCCCCGACTGGAAGATCTTGTCGTCTTCCCAATCCACCGTGAGCGATCCCATGCTCGTCCAAACCTTGACCTTGCGATCGGTCAGGCCCTTCAGGATGGAGGCCACGGCGGCCGCACAAGAACCGCTTCCCGAGGACAGCGTCTCGCCGACACCGCGTTCCCAGAACAAGACTTCTATCTCCTGCCGGTTGATGACGCGGATGAACTCGACGTTCGTCCGGTTGGGGAAGAACGGGTGGGACTCGATCTCCTGGCCGACCTGGTTCCAGACGATACGGGCGGGGAAGAAACGCTCCACGAAGATGTCGCAGTGCGGATTCCCGACGTTGACGCAGGTGATGGCGAAGACCCTCTGCTGGATGTTCAGCGGGTAGTCGACGATCCTCTCGTGGAAGGAGCCGTCGTCAAAAGGGATGGCCTCGGAAGAGAACCGGGGCGTCCCCATCTCGAGCCGGAGCAGGAAGCGGTCGCCCGAGGATTCGAGGAGGTGGCAGGCCCGTTCGCCGGCCGTCGTTTCGAAGAGCATGCGGGGCGCCTGGACCTCCTTGTGGTGGTAGAGGAACGCGGCCGCGCACCGCAGTCCGTTGCCCGAGATCTCGGCCTCCGTCCCGTCGACGTTGAAGATCCTGAAGCCCACCCGGCTCTCGTCCCGGTCCTTGAGGGAGATGAGGAGCAGGCCGTCGGCGCCCGCCCCCGTGTGGCGGTCGCAGATCTTCCTGGCGAGGTCCGCGGGCGGAAGGCCCGCCGGGGCGTCCCCGAAGATCACCAGAAAGTCGTTGCCGAGCGCGTGGAGCTTCGTGAATCTCATCAGGGCACTTTCAGGGTGATGATGGTGTCCTGGACCTGGCCGTCTCCCTCCCGCCGGATGAGGAGGATGATCTCCTCGCCGGAGGGCGTCTTCTTCAGGATGCTTTCGAACTCCCGGACCGAGGCGACCTTCTTCCGGTTGACCTCGATGATGATGTCACCTGTCGCGAGCCCCGCCTTGGCGGCTTCGCTGTAGTTCCTGACCTCCGTTATCAGGAGGCCCTCGGTCGTCCGGTAGCCGTAGCGGCGGGCCAGGCTGGGCGTCATGGGCGATACCGACAGGCCCACGTCCTTCTCGGAGCTCGCCGCCTGTCCCTTCTCACTCTCGGGGTCCATCTCCTCGATGGCCGGCGTGAGCGTCATCTCCTTGCCGTCGCGGATGACCCGGACGGTGGCCTTCTTGCCGGGTTCGATGTCGGCGATCTTGAACCTAAGGTCGTTCGCGTCCTCCACCGGCTGGCCGTTGACCTCGACGATGACGTCATACTGCTTGAACCCGGATTTTTCGGCCGGGCCCTCGGGCTCGACGGTCGTGACCACCGCGCCCTTGCGGTCCTTCAGGTTGAGCTGCTTGCGCAGCCCTTCATTCACGTTCTGCATGACGACACCCAACCGGCCGCGGGTCACCTTGCCCTTGTCCTTGAGCTGGGCGACGATATTCCTGGCGATGTTGGAGGGGATGGCGAAACCGATGCCGATGTTCCCGCCGGTCGGGGAGAGGATGTTGCTGTTGATGCCGATGACCTCGCCCTTCATGTTGACCAAGGGGCCGCCGCTGTTGCCGCGGTTGATGGCTGCGTCGGTCTGGATGAAGTTCTGGTAGGTCGGGACGTTGAGCCCCGTGCCCAATTGCCGCCCCTTGGCGGAGACGATGCCCGCCGTCACGGTATGCTCCATGCCCAGGGGATTGCCGATGGCCAGGACCCACTCGCCGACCTTGACCTGGGCGGAGTCGCCCAGCTCGACGAACGGCAGGTCCCTGGCCTCGATCTTGAGGAGGGCCAGGTCGGTCTTCGGGTCGGTCCCGATGACTTTGGCGTCATAGTCCTTGCCTTGGAGGATCGTCACCGTGTTCTTGACGGAGTTCTCGGCGATGTGGTTGTTGGTCAGGACATAGCCGTCGGGGCTGATGAAGAAGCCCGTCCCCTGGACGGCGCTCCGGTATTCTTCATCTCTCGGCGCGGGCCGATTGAAGAAGCGGTCCCAGAAATCCTCGAAAGGCCACTGGTCGTCGGGCCCCTGCTGCCGGGCTTTCTCCTTGTGCTCGCTGACGATCTTGACCACGGCCGGTCCGACCTTCTCCGAGATCTTGATGAAGTCGAGGTCCGCCCGGACCTCCGGCGCCGACGAAGCATAAAGGTTGGTGGAGATCTCTGGGGCGGCCGGCTTGCTGACGACTTCCCCGGCGGTCCTATGTTTTTCCGGCAGGTAGACGAAGACGTACCCCGCCAAAAGGAGTCCGAACGCGAAACCGGTCAATGCGACCCATACGTATTTTTTCATCTTTTTCCTCCCGGACGCGAGTCACCAATTTATCACATTTACCCTCGAAATTCAATCCGTCCAACCCTATCCAAAATTGCCGACAGGGTCTTTTCTTCTCGAGCGATAACGGCGATTTCTGATGATACCTGGAATTCCAGGGACACGATACCAATTCCGGAGAATTGGTTCATGTCCCGGAATTCCGGCTCACGTCCTATCGGCAATTTAGGGACCCTATCCAAACGCTCCGACCGCCTAAAAAGTTGCATTCGGCGGGCCCCCGGGATATGATGCTTTTCCGCATGCTGAACAAGGGCTTGTTGATCGTCTTCGAGGGCATCGACGGCTCGGGGAAGACCACTCAGGCGAAGACCCTCCTGAGGAGGCTCCGGGCCAGGGGGCTTGCCGCCGTCTTCTTCCGCGAACCGACGGGCGGGAGGTGGGGCCGTGAGATCCGGAGGAAGGCCCTCCGTCGGGGTTCCCTGACACCCGGAGAGGAACTCGAACTCTTCGTCAAAGACCGCCGGGAGGACGTCGCCAAGAACCTCGGACCCGCCCTGGCGGCCGGAAAGGTTGTCGTCCTTGACCGCTACTACTTCTCTACGATCGCTTACCAGGGGGCCAAAGGGATCGACCCCGGCCGGATCCGGAGGATGAACGAGGCCTTCTCCCCGAAACCCGACCTCGTCCTTATCCTGGATATCGAGGCGGGGAAAGGGCTGTCGCGTATCGGGGACCGGAAGCGGAAAGAAGAGCTTTTCGAGCGCAAGGATTATCTGGCAAAGGTCAGGGAGCTTTTCAACGGCTTTCGCGGCCGGAAATTCGTCCATATCGACGGCACGGGGGATAGGAAGACGACGAGCGACATGATCCTCGAAAAGGTCCTCCAAGTCCTGGGCGGTTGAGCCCTCTGGACGTCCCCCGGACCCTATGCTATATTTTATTGTCTGAAATCATGAAGATCCCCGATTTAAAAATAAAGGTCCGCAAGTTCAGGAAGATCCGTCTGCTGAGGGTCTTCGTCCTCCTCCTCTTCGGCGGCGCCGTCTGCGTCCTGGGGGCCATTTTCGGCGCCTATATGGTGATCCGCAACAACCTTCCCTCCGTCTCCGAGCTCGAGTCCCTCAAGCCCAAGATCATCACCTCGATCTACTCTGACAAGGGCGAGGTCATCAGGGAGTTTGCCGAAGAGCGGCGGATCGAGGTGCCCTACGCCAGGATCCCCGACATCCTGATCAAGGCCATCATCGCCACCGAAGACCCCCGTTTCTACAGCCATAAGGGCGTGGACACTATGGGGATCCTCCGGGCCGTCAAAGAGGACGTCATCAAGCTCGGCCGCGGTTCCCTGCGCCGGCCCCAGGGCGGAAGCACGATCACCCAGCAGCTGGCCCGCTCCCTGTTTCTGTATTCCCAGAAGACCATCCGGCGCAAGCTCAAGGAGATGTTCCTCGCCCGCCGGATCGAGAAGCAGTATTCCAAGGAAAAGATCCTGGAACTCTACTGCAACCAGTTCTACCTCGGTCACGGCGCATATGGGGTGGAGACCGCTTCCAACCTCTTCTTCGGCAAGAGCGTTTCGGACCTGAACCTCGATGAGGCGGCCCTCGTCGCCGGCATCTTTCGGGGCCCCTCGATCTACTCGCCTTATTCGAATGCCGAGAGGACCCTTCAGCGCCGCAACCACGTCTTGAATCGCATGGCCGAGGAAGGCTACATCACGGAAGCCCAGGCCGAGGCGGCCAAAGGCAGGCCGATAAGCGTCCTCCCCCTCCGGCGCGGCAGTTCCGAGTTCGGCGCCTATTTTTTTGAGGAGGTCCGGAAGGCGGTCGAGCGGAACTACGGCAGCGACGCCCTCTACAACGCCGGCCTCAAGGTTTACACAACGCTCGACCCGGACCTTGAGAAGTTCGCCGAAGAGTCCCTGCGCAAGGGCCTCAGGGACAGGGACAAGAGGACGGGCTGGAGGAAAGACAAGAAGAACCTGATCTCCGACGGCAAGGGCGACCTGGAGAAGATCTGGTTGGACGCCTGGACGAACCCCGGGGTCGAGCCCGGCGAGATCACGGACGCCATCGTCCTCCTCGCCGGGCGTACAGAGGCCGTTGTCCGGGTCAAGGGTTATACCGGCCGGCTGAAGAATACGGGGATCGAGTGGACGCGGACGAAATATCTAGATGCCCTCATGCGTCCCGGAGACGTCATCCAGGTCCAGGTGAAGGGAATCGACGAAGGGGCCAAAGAGCTCTCCGTCACGCTTGAGCAGGAGCCCCTCGTGGAGGGTGCGTTCCTGGTCATCGATCCCGTCACCGGACAGATCAAGGCCATGATCGGCGGCTACTCCTTCCGGCGGAGCCAGTTCAACCGGACAACACAAGCCCTCAGGCAGACCGGGTCTGCGATCAAGCCGTTCCTCTACACCGCCGCCGTCGAGAACGGATTCACCCCGGCCAGCATCATCGTGGACGAGCCGGTGACGTTCAACGACAAATGGACGGGGGAGCCGTGGACCCCGCGAAACTACGACCGTGAATACAAGGGGGCCGTGACCCTGCGCAAAGGCCTCGAGGAGTCGCGCAACGTCGTCACGGCCAAGCTTTTGGACTATATCTCCCCCCAGGTCGGTGTCGACTACTGCCGAAAGTTCGGCCTGACATCGACCATCTACCCTTATCTCTCGCTGTCCCTCGGGACCTTCGAGGTCACGCTCCTCGAGCTCGTCTCCGGATTCACGACCTTCCCCAACAAGGGCGTCCGGGTCAAGCCTTACTTCATCACCCGCATCGAGGACAAAGACGGCAACGTCCTCGAGGAGAACAAGGTTGAGTCCGAGGAGGTCATCCCGCCGCAGACGGCCTACATGATGACATCCCTGCTCCAGGGCGTCGTGCGCGAGGGGACGGCCGTGGCCGCGTCAACCCTGGGCTGGCCGCTGGGGGGGAAGACGGGGACGACGGATAAATATACCGATGCCTGGTACATCGGCTTCTCCCCGACGCTTTGCGCCGGCGTCTGGATCGGAAACGATGCCAAGGTCACTCTCGGGGAGCGGCAGTCAGGCGCCGTCGCCGCCCTGCCCCTCTGGATCGATTTTTTCGCCAAGGTGATCGAGGCGCGCAAGAAGGCCGCCGAGGCGCAGGGGGTCGAGCTCGTGCCCGAGGGCTTTGAGGTCCCGCCCAACCTGAGCTTCGCCGACATCGACCGGAAGACCGGCCTCCTGGCGACGTCGATCTGCAGGTTCCCTCTCAGGGAGGTCTTTTTCCCGGGAACCGAACCCGTCCGCTACTGCACGAACCAGGACCACCTCCGCATCCTGGACTACTACTCCCAGGAGACCGCGAAGGAAGAGCACTAAAAAAATCCCCCTCTCTCTGGTCGGAAAGAGGGGGGCGATTTTATAAGAAAAAGTTAATACGAACGCAATAAAAAAATTACAATGTATGAACGGCACTGAATGCCGTCCTCAAGCCTCCGTAGCGGAGGGGGGACCCGAGTCCTATTAAGGCTATCTCGGCGACGCGCCCAAGACTCTGTTCATATTTCTTGCCACCCCCTACCCCCTCCGATAATCGGAGGGAGGCTCTGAAATCGTCCGCGTCGCCGACAGAGGTGCGACGGGGGGAACCGACGGGACTGGTTCCCCGGGGGCCGGGGGAGTGAGGGCGGCTTCAGGCCGCTCAAAGTCAGATGTCAAACTATATAATGCCTTCGTATTAGCTCTTTTTCCGGATGCTCCCCGATGAATGGGAACCGGAGCTCGAGCTGCCGCGTGAAGATACGGAACCCCGCGAACCCGAAGAGGATGTCCCCTTGGCAGAGGAGCTCGAGCCCGACTTGGATGAGATCCGCGACCCCGATGAAGACGATGACGAGGAGTCGTTTCTTGGCGAATAATTCTCCCCCGAGAACGATCTGAAGATCCGATCGAGGAACGAACCCTTTCCTGTAGGACCATAATCGTAATCCCTGATGCTTTCGCCGCTGTGAATCGCGGGGGAGGCGGGATAGCCGTAAGCGCTTCTCCTCGTGATCAGGCTTTCAGACTCCTCGTTCATGCCCGGAACGGAGCCGGCGCCGTCCCAGGGGCTCCCGAAGCGGATCGATGAGCTCATTTCGTCCTTCTTGGGGACCTTCTTTTCCTTGACACCCGTAACAGGCTTGGCGGACTTCGGCTCTACCTTGGTATCGCCCTTGCCCTTGTCTAGGGACTGGGGGGGGAGCTTCCGGGGCTCACCGCCGCGGTCGTTCTCCTGGACGCTGCCCAGAGACTTTTCGCCGGGGCGGAGGAGGACCTTTCGGCCTTCGATGGGTTGGACAAGGGTCCGGCCGCCGAGCGGTCTTACTTCCAGGCTCCGGTTGGACAGGCTCATCCGGCTCAATCCTTTCAGGGAATCGCCCCTCAGCGCGACTTCAGAGAGGTTCCTTGCCCGGAGCTGGTCACGATGGACCACGGTCAGGGCGTGCGAGTTATAAGGGTAGTAGTCCCCGTAATGGTGTCCGTAGAACGTGCCGTTGATGATGACGACCGGGTAACCCCAATAGCTCAGCGGCGCCCAGGCGAAGTAGTCGTTGTCCCACCACCAGTCCACCCAGGCCGGCCCCCACATCGAGGTCGGGATCCAGTACCAGCCGAAATCCGCGCCCCAATGCCAGCGGCCGTAATGGAAGGTCGCCCAGCCCCAGGGCTCATAGGGGAGCCAGGTCCAACCCGTCAGGGGCAGCCAGGTCCAGCGGCCGTTGCTGTAGGGACGCCATCCGGCATCCACGCCGCCGGGAACCCAGACGTAGCCGTAGGGAGGCAAGTTCACCCAGTCGCCGTACTGACCCAGCTCGTATTCAAAATCCTCCATCTCGTCAGGCAGGTATTTCTTAACCAGGCGCTTGGACACCTCGGTGTTCCTCGTGTCGTTCCAGCGGTCGAACGTGTCGCTGGCGGCGGCCACGAACTGGGAAGGCCGCGAATCGAACCGGCCCTCGACCGCTTCCAGCCGTTGACCGGCCTTGATCAGGATCGAACCCCCCTCGCCGGCGGCTTCGAGGAGGCCGCGGAAGACGAGGACTTCGGTGTCCCTGTTCTCATTGACGTCCACGCGGTAAAGACCTTCGTCCAGGACGTAGAATGAAGTGTCGGCCGTGTGGATCTCGATAGTCTTTTCTTTGGCCAGATTGGCGATGTCCAGATAGACGTGGCCGGCCCAGACCCTGATGCGGACGCTGTCGTCGCCTTTCTTGGGCAGGTTCAACATGTCGATCTTGGTTTCGTTGTCCAGGCGAACGTAGTTTCCCCGTCCGAAATGGACCTCGGCCCGGCCGTCGGTCGTCCCGAGCCGATCGCCTTCCGTGATGGGCGTGTTCAGGACGCACTCCTCGAAACCGATGTCGGAGGCCCTCTGGATGAACGTGTTCCCGGTGAGATGGCTCAACCGAGCGACGGAATCGTTGGTGTAGTTCGTTTCTTCTTCGGCGAGAAGCGGAAAGACCAGCAGAAGAACCAGCAGTGTTCCGAATAATCTCTTCATGGTCGGTCTCCTTACACTCATCATAGCAAAATCCATGCCAAGACGCCTGCCTGGAAAGACGCGGCGTAACCTTATTTTCTGTCCTAAAAAAAGGACGGCTGATACCTAGAAAAGGCGCTACAATCTCCAGGTCTTCCTGATGACCTGGACCATGGGCTCGATCTCCCGTTTAGAGGCCTCCGTGATCGAGGCCGGAGACACCGGCGTCCGGACCTCCCCGGCCAATCTCAGGAGCACCTCTTTCACCCCATCCTTGAGCGAAGGTAGGTCATATCCTCCCTCGAGGAACAAGGCCATCCGGTCTTGGGCGGAGGTCCCGGCCGCCTCCAGCAGCGCCGCGGTGAGCCCGCCGAATCCCTCGCGGCTGGACCTCATCCCTCCCAGCGGATCGTCTTCCGCGATGTCGAACCCGGCCGAGACGAGGATGAACTCCGGCTTGAACTGGCTCGCGACGGGCAGGAGGATCTTCTGGAAGATCCAGAGGAAGTCCTCGTCGCCTTTCCCCGGCAGGAGGGGGAAGTTCATGGTGAAGCCCGCGCCCTTTCCCCGGCCGGTCTCGCCGGCCCCGCCCGTTCCGGGATAGAGGGGGCTCTGGTGAATCGAGAAATAGAGGACGTCGCTGCGGTCATAGAAGGCGTTCTGAGTCCCGTTGCCGTGGTGGAGGTCCCAGTCGACGATGAGCACCCTCCGGCAGCCGCACTTGTGGACCAGGTGCTCGGCGGCGATGGCGATGTTGTTGAAGAAGCAGAAACCCATCGCCCGCCCGGCCTCGGCATGGTGGCCGGGAGGCCGGACCAGGGCGAAGGCGTTCCGAATGCGCCCTTGCATGATAAGCTCGACAGCTTTGAGCCCTCCCCCGGCGGCGAGCAGGGCCGTCTCGAAGGTGCGGGGCGAGGTCGACGTGTCCGGGTCGAGCGTGACACGTGCCTTTCCCGACGTCCCCCTGAGGAATTCGATATAGGCGGGCGAGTGGACCCGGGCGATCTCCTCCTCGAGGGCGGGCCTGGGCTCGACGAGGAGGTACGGAAAGAGGATCTCTTCCTCGACCATCCGGTTGAGGATCTCGATCCGGCGGGGACTCTCCACATGGGAGGGCCCCATATCGTGGTCCGCGAAACGCCGGTCCTTGACGATCCCAGTCCTCAAGCGACCTCCTTTCCCGGGATGACTTGCCTCTTCCGGGCGAATATCAGCTTTTCCGAGGGGAAGGACCTCTCGAGTTCTTCCTCCTCAAGCTTCTTGGTCAGGAGGCTCGCAACGCCTGTTTTCCGAACAACTTCCGCGCTTTGAGCTTGACGAGAACGAAGGCCATGATGGCATACCTCCGCAGTTCCCCGAAAGAACGGAGGTGGCGGAGAGCGCGGGGCGCTTTCCGGAGGAGGGAAACGTTCCCGCCGCTCATTGACCAGCGGAACAGGAGTTCGCTTATCTGTGCCCAGCTCATCTTATCGAGAAAAAGAGGGACATCGCCTTGAGCCGTCGGCAGCGTGACAATCCCGGAACGGTATCTTTTCGTCCAGGTGAAGTCCCGGGGCAGGAGGCCCGTCTCGAAAGCCGTTTTTTCCAGAGGCGTTCCGGGATAGACGTGGAGGACGGCCACTGATGCCTCGACCCGGCCCCTGTACCGCTCGATGATGCTCACGGTCTCCTGCGCTTCCTCCCATGTCTCCGTCGGGTGGCTAAAGATGAAGAAGACGTTGGGGATGATCCCGAGCTCCAGGCACCAGCCGACAAGGTTGTGGAAATCGCCGAGCTCGATCCTCTTGTGGATGACCTCCCGGCGGACGCGCTCCGAGCCCGCTTCGATGCCGAACGAAATGTGGAAGAGGCCCGCCCTCTTCATCTTTTCCAGGAGGGGCCGGTCGATGAGGTCGATCCGGACCTCGGCCCTCCAGAAGATGTCGAGCTTTCGTTCGAGGATGAGGTCGCAGATCCTTTCGACCCGCTTGGGGTTGGCGTTGAAGGTGTCGTCGTAAAAGAAGATGACCCGGGCGCCCCGCTCCCGGACGTGCTCCTCGATCTCGCGGACGACGTTCTCCGGGCTCCGCATCCGGACGTGCCGGCCCCAGTTGATGGGCGTTGCGCAGAAGTTGCAGTCGAAGGGACAGCCTCGGCTGGCCATGATGTTGACGGCCTGAAGCGGCCCGCGGCCGGGGACTTCGATCCTGAAGTTGTACTTCTCGAAGGGCACGAGGTGGAAGGCGGGGAAGGGGAGGGCGTCGAGGTCGAGGACCGGGGCGCGCGGCGGATTGGTGACGACCCGGCCGTCCGTGTCCCTGTAGGAAATGCCGTCGATCCCGCTGAGAAGAGGCCTCAGCCGCTCCCTGTCGCCTCCGGCCTTCTCGAACGCCCGGAAAAGCTCGAGCGTCGTCGTCTCTCCCTCGCCCCGGACGATGAGGTCGAGCTCGGGGATATGGGCGAGCGTGTCCTCGGCGGCCATGGATGCGTGCGGCCCGCCCATGACGGTCAGAGCGCCTGGGTGGGCCTTGCGGGCGAGCCGGATGAGCTTGAAGCTCTGGAAGCGGTTCTCTGTAGTCGACGTGACCCCGACGATGTCCGGCCTTTCTTCGCGGATCCGGGACGCGACGCCCCGTTCCTTGAGCCCGAGGACGTCGGCCGGGACGATCCCGACGTCGGCCCCTTCTTTCTCCAGGACGGCCCCGATGTAAAGAAGGCCGAGGGGGGGCATCGAGGAACCTTTGGACCAGCGCTCGGCGAAGTAGCCGCCGGGAGGCACAAAGAGCCGGATCTTCATCAGTCCGCCTTGATCTCCTCTTTTTTCTCGATCCTCACCGAGTAGAGCTTGGTGATGTTGGGTTCTTCCATCGTCGTCCCATAGATGTAGTCGGCGACCTCCATGGTCTTGTAGTTATGGGTGATGATGATGAACTGCGTCTGGTGCTTGATGGCCTTCATCAGGTCCAGGAACCGGGCGAGATTGACCTCGTCCAGGGCGGCGTCCACTTCGTCCAGGAAACAGAACGGCGACGGCCGGTAACGGAACAGGGCGAACATGAAGGCCATCGAGGTCAGGGACTTCTCGCCTCCCGAAAGGAGCCCCAGGTTCTGGAGCCGTTTTCCGGGCGGCTGGGCCACGATCTCGACACCGCTCTCGAGCGGATCATCAGGCTCGAGAAGCTTGACCTCGGCATTCCCGCCCTTGAAGAGCAGGCCGAAGACGTCGCGGAAGTTCGTGTTGACCTCTTCGAGGGCCTTGAGGAACTGGGCCTTGCTCTCCTCGTCGATCTTGTGGATGGCCGCCTCGGTCGAGTTGATGGACTCGCGAAGGTCCTGCCGCTCGTGGGTGAGGAAATCGTAGCGCTTTTTTTGCTCGAGGAATTCTTCCTCGGCCATGAAGTTGACGGCCTTGAACCGCTGGATGGCGTCGCGGAACTCTTCGAGTTCCTGCTCCACCTCCTGGTCGGAGAGCTCGAGGACAGGCCGGAGCTTCTTGAGAAAGCGGCGGGGCTTGGGGGCGGCCCCTTCTTCGGCAGCGGGCCGCGCCTCCTCGGCCCCTTCCTCTTCTTCGGAGAGGGCCGCTTCTTCTTCGGCTTCCTCGACGCGCTCCTCCGCGGGCGCGGCGGGCCCCGCGGCCGTGCCTGCCCGCAGGACGGCCTGGGTCTCCCTATCCGCCCGGAGCTCGGCCAGGGTCTTCTTGAGGTCCTGCCAGCAGGTTTCCTCAAGGTTGACCAGGTCGCGATCGATCTCGGCCTTGTGGACCTCGGACTTGATGCGGGCGTCCTTGGCCGCTTCCTCCTCCTCCCGGAGGGCCTGGAGCTTCCTCTCGAGCTCGTCCTGCTCCTTCCGGACCTTATGGAGACCAGCCTCCTTCTCCTCGAGGGCCTTCTCGCCGATGCGGTGCTCGGACGCGTGACCCTTCGCCCTCTCCGAGAGGCCGAGGATATCATCGGCCAGGCGCGATTTTTCGGCCTCGCCCGTCCGGATCTCCTCCTCGAGGGAGGCAATCTTGCTCTCGGTGGCCTCCTTGCGACGGGTCAGGCCCTGGATCTGCTGACGGAGGCCGTTCATCTTCTCTTCGAGGATATCGCGGCCCGACTTGAGCTCGAAGAACCTCCGTTCGTCGGCGCTGTCCTTTTCCCGGACCTCGGCCAGTTCCTTTCTAGCGGTTTCGATCCGCTCGGTTAGGGAGCGCTCTTCGCACTCCGCGGCGGTGAGGCCGGCCTTGAGCGAGTCCATGTTTAGGGACATCGACTTCTTGTCCCGGAGCAGGACCTCGAGTTCTCCGGCCAGGATGTCGACCGAGGTCTGGGCCTTCTCTTTTTCGAGGAGGCCGAACTTCCTCTCCCGGAGCATGTCCTGGAGGGCGTGCTCTTCCTTGACATGGCGGGCTCTTTCGG
>JALHVH010000119.1 GCA_022867105.1 Candidatus Aminicenantota bacterium | reverse complement strand
GGGAAGCTCCGGGACGTTGGCGACAAAATACCCGTCTTCGTCCTTTTCAATGATGACGCTGAATGTTTTTTTCATTTCTTTCCCCGTCGGCACTTCTCTCTAGCCTGTCCTATTATAAAAGAGAAAACGCTGTTTATCAATCCCTTATCCCACCTTATGCCTTGTAGACTCTCAAGTAATTTACTTCTAAGTATACTAATCCCTGGCGGTTTGCTAGAGGCAAGCACCGGGCTTGAATGTATTTCTAAAATCCAACCATCGTGTTGACCATGGAGTTGGAGCCGATTGGTAGCTGGTAGCCGTAAGGACATCGCACGCTCCTCCATCAAATAGTGTCACCAAACGCTATTTTACTTGCGTTTGGTCGCGCCGCTGGATAGAATCCCCCTGATGGGTTGAAGATATGGAATTAACCAAGACAAAGAATGAGATCGCGGCGGTCCTCGAGGAGTTCTTCCGGACAAAGGGCGGGGTCGTCGAGGCGGTCGTTTCGGCGATTGTAAAAAGCCTGCGGAGCGGCGGCAAGATCCTGCTCTTCGGGAACGGCGGCAGCGCGGCCGAGGCCCAACACTTCGCGGCCGAGCTGGTCAACAAATTTTTGAAGGAGAGACGGGCCCTCCCAGCGATATCCTTGACGACGGACACGTCCGCGATCACCTCGATCGGGAACGATATGTCCTTCGACCGGATCTTCAGCCGTCAGATAGAGGCGCTCGGTCGGAAAGGCGACGTCGCCATCGCCCTCTCGACGAGCGGCAACTCTCCGAACATAATCGAAGGATTGAAGGCGGCGAAAATGATCGGGATGATCACGATCGCTCTAACGGGGGAGGGCGGAGGGAAGCTCGCTGTGACGCCCGGCGCCGCGCCCGATTACCTGCTGGACGTGCCCTCGAAGAGCACCCCCCGCATCCAGGAAGTCCACCTCGTTATTCTGCACATCATCGCGGAAGAAATCGAAGAGTAAGTAGGGGTCAGGTCTTTACATCGGACAAAAATGTCCAATGTCAAGACCCGACCCCTCTCTTCCGTCGAGACCCGACCCCCTACTTTGTTACGATCTCCTTGATCGCGTCGGCGGCGGCGACGCCGCTGTTGAAGAGATAACATTCCGCGCTGTCGAGGAGCCGCCCGTAGAACGACTTCTCGAGCTCGGTCCGCTCGGGCGACGTCAGCAGAAGGTGCGGATTGTAGAAGGGCTGGGGCTTGGCCGTGCTCCTCTTGGCCCCCGAGCTTTCTCCGGCCTCGAGGACCCGCAGGGCTTCGTCCTTCTTGATTTTGACCGCGGCGGGAGAAACTGCGTCGTTCCTCAGGATGAAAACCCAGCGCAGGTTCGTCCGCCGGGCCACGGCGCCCTTCCCGCCGATCCAGTTGGGATCGAGCAGGGCGTGGGCCTCCTTGGACGCCTTATAGCAATATGGCGAGCCCTTATCAAGGCGGCAGTCGTCCTTCCGCAGGCACTCCTCGTGCTTGCAGTCCTCCTTGCGGGTGATGACGTTCTCGCACTTGCTCCGGTCGAAGAGCGGGGCGAGCCGGTCGAAGGCCTCGACGGTATTCGTCGGGATGTAAAGCTTACGCTCGACGGAGTCGGCGGCGGCCGTGCCGCCCTGGTAACGGACGAAGAGGATGTCGGTCGATTGCAGTTTGAAGCGGGGGTCCTTGAGGAGGTCGAAGAAAAGCTCGGTCTTTTTCGTTCCGGGCGGCCCGATGAGGACGAGCCCGTTCCCGCCGATATCGGCCGACATGCCGCGGACCGCGTGGACGCCGAGCATCCGTTCGGCGAAGTCCGCGACGAGGCCCAGCGCCAGGCTCCGGAGAGGCCCGTAGCCGTCCGTGTTGACGAGAATTCCGGTCTTCGTCTCCGAGTTGTAGAAAGCCCGCGGCTCGCGGCCCGCGATGCCGTCCACGGCGTAGACGACGCCGTGCGGCTCGACGTCCGCCTCGAGCCGGGCCGGGAACCAGTTCTCCATCCAGAAGTCGCTGAGGTGGGCGCTGTTCGTCTTGAGCTGGACGAGCACACCGCCGATATTGGCGTTCCACTCGTAAATGTTCTCGTAGCCGAGATGGCCGTCCATCTCGCTGACGAGAGCGTCCCGCATCTTCGTATCGACCGCGGGCTCGACAGGCACGGACTTCTTGACCTTGGTGACCGTGTTGTTCAGGGCCACGCGCCTGGCCTTTTTCGCGGTCTTGAGTTTCGCCAGGGCTTCGATGATGCGGCCCAGAGCCTTCTCCAGGTTATCCATGGACGTGGCGTAGGAGAGACGGATGTGGTCGTCCGCCCCGAAGGCGTCTCCGGGCACGATGGCCACCCGGGCCTGTTTCAGAAGGTAATAGGCCATGCCGTAGGAGTTTCGGATCGGCACGCC
>JALHVH010000118.1 GCA_022867105.1 Candidatus Aminicenantota bacterium | reverse complement strand
GGCGACGTCTTCATGATGCTCCGGAAGAAGCGTTTCCTCGAAGGCCTGTTCTGTTTTCTCATCGCCCAGGTCTGCTATACCTTCGCGTTCCTGTCGGGGATTCGTCTCAAATTCTCCTCCTGGCCGACCCTTCCCCTGCTCGTCTTCACGGTCCTCGTCATCCTCATCCTTCACCCGCACCTCGGGAAGATGCGCGTGCCCGTCTACCTCTACATCCTCGTGATCATCACGATGGCCCGGGCCGCCCTCGAAAGGGCCATCCAACTCCCGGGGACCGCGACCCTGGCTGCGGCGGCCGGAGGCGTTCTCTTCGTCATCTCCGATTCTATCGTCGCCTTCGACCGATTCGTCAAGCCGTCGAGGTCCGCCCAGGCATTCATCCTGGGCACGTACTTCACCGCCCAGTGGCTCATCGCCTTGTCCGTTTGTCTTCGATAGGAGGAGCCCATGCCCGACAGCCGTTTGATGTTCCTGGAGCCGGGAACTCGATAGGAAAATTCACGCAAGGAGCCGACACATGATGAATGACGAGAATCGGGTCAAATCGAAGTTCCCGCAGGCGTTCTGGGCGGCCAATACGATCGAGCTCTTCGAGCGGGCGGCCTATTACTCCATGGCCTCGTTCATGGTCATTTATCTCAAAGAGAGCCTGGGCATGCGCCCGACGTTCGCCACATTCCTCAACGGGTCTCTCCTCTGGGGGCTCATCTACTTCCTGCCCATCGTCTCGGGGACATTGGCCGATAAATACGGATACAAGAAATCTCTGACCCTGTCCTTTTTCCTGATCGGTCTCGGGTACTTCACAATGGGCAACCTCCAGAGGTTCTGGCCGGGCCTCATCGGGCAGAAGGCCGCGGAGGCGGTCGATTACACGATCCCCGCCATCCTGGGCATCATCCTGATCGGCATCGGCGGGTCCATCGTCAAGCCCTGCATCGCCGGGACGGTGCAAAAGACCTCCGGGACGATGGCCACGGTCGGTTTCGGGATCTTCTACATGGTCATCAACATCGGTTCGATCACCGGCCGCGGAGTCTCCTATTTCATCCGGACAAACCTCGGGATCCCGGCCATCTTCACCTACGCGTCCTCCATCTTCGCCCTGATCGGCCTGGCCGTCGTCCTCTTCATCTACAAAGAGCCGCAATACGTGAGCGACGGACGGAAGGACGGCCAGGAGGTCCGGAAGAAGACGCTGGGACAGGCCCTCCTCGGGATCTTCGTCGTCCTCAGGAACGCGAAATTCGTCTTTTTCCTCGTCGTCATCGGCCTCTTCTGGGTCCTCTACATCCAGCTCTACAACCTCATGCCGCTCTTCCTCCGGGCCGTGGACCCCAATGCTCCCATGGAGCTCTACACCCTGGCCAATCCGGTGATGATCGTCAGCTTCCAGCTCCTCATCACCCGGCTGGTCAAGAAGTGGACGCCCATCAAGTCCATCCTCTTCGGCGTCGCCGTGACCACGACCGGGATGCTCTTCAACCTCTTGCCGCCTCTCCTGGGTGCGGGCTTTTCGGAGAGAATCGACGTCCTCGGGCTTGCCCTGCCCTTCGCCGGGGTCTTTCTGATCGTCTCCATCGCCTCGATGGCCGTCGGAGAAATGATGGCCTCGCCCCGGATCTACGAGTATATCGGCGCCATCGCGCCCAAGGGCGAGGAAGGGCTCTACCTCGGTTACGCCAACCTGCCCATAGCCTTGGCCAGCATCTTCGGCGGCCCGCTGGGAGGGGCGCTGTTCGAGAAGTTCATCGGCACGCCGATGAAAGAGGGACGGCCGACGAATTCCCTGGCCATGTGGGCCACTATCGCCGCGATCGGGCTCGTTTCCATGATCGGCCTCGCGATCTACGACCGGATGCTCGTCAGGGGCAAGGCGCAGGTTTCATCCTAGACTTCCCGCCCTTTCACCCGGAGATCTTGCCGTCGATCCCGATGACGATCTTTTTCACATCGATGGAAACGCCGGACGCCTCGACCGCCCGCTGGACGATCCGGAAGAGGCCCGAGCAGCAGGGCACGGTCATGATGGCCACGGTCAGGGACTTCAGCCCGTTCCGCTTGATGATCTCGGCGATCTTCCCGACATAGCCTTCTGTTTCGTCGAGCTTCGGACAGGCGATGACCAGCTTTTTCCCCTCGAGCAGGTCCTGGTGAAAGCTCCCCAGGGCGAAGGCCGTGCAGTCGGCCGCGATGAGCAGGTCGCTCCCCTGGAAGTAAGGGGCGAACGGCGAGACCAGGTGGAGTTGGATGGGCCACTGGCGGAGCCGGGACTTCACCCGGGCCCCGGGCCCCGCCGCCTCCCCCTCGTCCGTCCCGGCGGGGATCGCGCACGAAGCGCTTCCCGGGCATCCGGAAAAGTCGAGGGAACGGCCGCCGGTGCCGTGAACCTGGGCCGCCGCCTCTTTCCCCCGCGTCCCGAGGACATGGGCGAACGCGGCCTCGGCGTCGTACCCGTCGCTTTCCCTCTCGACGATCTTGAGCGCGCCCGTCGGGCAGACGTCCAGGCAGGCGCCCATCCCGTCACAGTAAAGCTCCCGGACCAGGACCGCCTTGTTCTCGGCGTCCAGGGCGAGGGCTCCCTCGGCGCAGGCCGTGGTGCACAGCCCGCAGCCGTCGCACTTATCACGCTCGATCTCGATGATCTTTCGTTTGTTCATGAAAGCCTCCACACCTCTTATTTTACCCGAGCCAGGGCCGAACGCAAATCCCCATCGCCCCTAACGTGTTTCCCCTTTTTTTGCTATAATGGCCCCGACTTATGAACACTATGAGAAAAGAAGGAGATTTCATGAAAAAAACGATCGCTGTGTCTCTTATGGTCCTGGCGTTCGCGTCGTTCGCCGCCGCCGACATCTACGTGAAGTCCAAGATGCATTCCGATCCCATGAGCGTCATGGGTCAAAGCCAGCCGGCCCAGGACTCCTTCTCCGAGCAGTGGATCGGCGAAAGCCGGTTCGCCATGCTTTCCGAGAAGAATTCGTCCGTCCTCGACCTCAATAAGAACGTCCTTTACATCATCAACCACACGGCCAAGACTTACATCGAGGCCCCCCTCCCCTTCGATTTCACGAGCCTCCTCCCCGCCCAGATGGCTTCCATGATGTCGGGCATGATGAAGATGACCGTGACCGTCGCCCCCACCGGGCTGAAGAAGACCGTCGGCACGTGGACCTGCGACGAATACGATGTCGCCATGAACATGATGATGATGCCCATGAAGATGAAGGTCTACGCCACGACCGACGTGTCGTTCGACCTGAAAAACTACATGGAGAAGGTCTACGGGACTTACCTCAAGGCCCAGTTCCGGCTGGACGACGCTTCCGCCAAGGAGATGATGAAGATCCAGGGCTTCTGGATCGCCTCGGAGACCAGCATGGAGATGATGGGCGCCAAGATCCGCACAACGACCGAAGTCGTCGAGATCTCCTCAAAGACGCCGCCCGCCGGGGCCTACAGCGTGCCCGCCGGCTACACCAAGCAGGCCAAGCTCTCGATGCAGGACATGCAGCAGAGGTAAACGCACGGTTTGGACACGGTCAGCCGCCTCAACCCCATCTTCGAGGTCTTGAAGTCCGCCCCCCGGAGGGTCAACAAGATCCTCATCCAGAAGGAGGCGGGCCCGCGCCGGATCGGCGAGATCATCCAGCAAGCCAGGGCCAACGGCATTCCGTATATCTTCGTTCCCAAGCATAAGCTCGACCAGCTGGCTGACCATCACCAGGGGGCGGTGGCTCTCCTCTCGCCCAAAGAGTTCTCGACGCTCGACGAGATCCTGGCCGGGAGAAAGGCCCCATTTTTGGTCCTCCTCGACGGGATCGAGGACCCGCAGAACCTCGGCGCGATCGTCCGGAGCGCCGAATGCGCCGGAGTCGACGGCCTGGTCCTGCCCGAGCACCGATCGGCCGGCCTGACCGAGACGGTCTCGACCGTCGCCGCAGGGGCCCTGGAACACGTCAAGGTCGCCCGGGTCACGAACCTCGCCCAGGCGATGGAAGAGCTCAAGAAGCGCGGCCTCTGGTTCGTCGGGGCCGAGGGCGGCGGCGCGGAGCCGTGGTACAAGTTCGATTACACCTTGCCCGTCGGCATCGTCCTGGGTTCGGAGGGGAAGGGACTCCGGCCTCTCGTCAGGAAGAGGTGCGACAAGGTCCTGTCCATTCCCCTCTTCGGCAGGATCAATTCCCTCAACGTTTCCGCGGCGGCCGCGGTCTTCCTGTTCGAGGTCGCCCGGCAAAGATCATTGACTTTAATTCGCTCGAATCTATAGAATGGATGGTGGAAGTGTTCGCTTTAAGGCGTAACATGGAAAAAAGCATCGATTTCTACATCCTGGAGAAGCCCATCGCCGAGATCAAGGAGCAGATCGATCGGTTCCAGGAGAGCGAGGATCCGTCGAGGAAGGAAAAGATCGCGGCCCTCCGGCTCGAGATCGAACAGGAGTGGGCCAGGATCTCGCCGGACCTGACGACCGTCAACGTCGTCCAGATCGCCCGCCATCCCAAACGGCCTTACAGCTTAGATTACTTCGCGTTCCTTTTTCAGGATTTCATGGAGATGCACGGCGACCGGCGCTTCGGCGACGACCCGGCCATTGTCGCCGGCCTCGCCTTCTACAAGGGCCGGTCCGTGGCCCTGATAGGCCATCAGAAGGGCCGCACGACCAAGATCCGCATCGAGAGGAACTTCGGCCAGCCCAACCCCGAGGGCTACCGCAAGGCCCTCCGCGTCATGCGCAGCGCCGAGAAATACGGCTTCCCCGTCCTGACCTTCATCGACACTCCCGGCGCCTACCCCGGTATCGGCGCCGAGGAAAGGGGCCAGGCCGAGGCCATCGCCAACAACCTGAAGGTCATCGCCCGGCTCAGGACCCCCATCATCAACGTGGTCATCGGCGAGGGGGGCAGCGGAGGCGGCCTGGGCATCGGGTTCGGCGACGCCCTGCTCATACTCGAGAACAGTTTTTATTCGGTCATTTCGCCCGAGGGCTGCGCGGCCATCCTCTGGAAGGACCAGAGCATGATGGAGCAGGCCGCCGAGAACCTCGGGATCAGGTCCGAGAAGCTGCTCGAGCTGGGGATCATCGACAAGATCATCCCGGAACCGCCCGGCGGGGCCCACATCGATCCGGAACAGACGTTCCGGAACGTGGACAAGGTCCTCGGCCAAACGCTGAAGAAGCTCGAATCCAAGCCGATCGACGAGCTCCTTTCGGAGCGCTATCAAAAGGTCCGAAAGCTGGGGGTCTTCGTCGAGAAATGAACCGAGACGCCCAGGCGAAAAAAGAGATCGCCGCCATCAAGGGGACGAAGGACATCCTGCCGGCCGAGGTCGGGAACTGGCAGTGGGCCGAAGCCGCCGCCAGGCAGATCTTCGAGCTTTACGGTTACCGGGAGCTCCGGGCGCCCGTCTTTGAGGCCACCGAGCTCTTCGAGAAAGGGACGGGCCGGGAATCGGATGTCGTCGTCAAAGAGATGTACACCTTCATCGACAAGGGAGGCCGGTCCATCACCCTGCGTCCGGAATACACGCCGTCCGTCGTCCGGGCCATCGTCGAGCACAGGCTGGACCTCCAGCCCGAGCCCCTGCGGTTCTACTTCATGGGCCCCATGTTCCGTTACGACAAGCCGCAGAAGGGCCGTTACCGCCAGTTCCACCAGATCGACGTCGAGGTCTTCGGGGAAAAGGACCCGGCCATTGACGCCGAGACGATCGAAATGGCCCACGCCCTCCTCGCCCGCCTCGGCGTTACCGAAACCGAGACCCTGGTCAACTCCGTCGGCTGCAAGGCCTGCCGGCCCGCCTACCACCGGGAGCTCATGGCGGCGGCGGAGAAAACAGGGGACGTCCTCTGTACGGATTGCAAGAGAAAGATCGCCACAAACCCGCTCCGGATCTTCGACTGTAAGATCGAAGCTTGCCGGGAAGCGGCCGCCACGTTCCCCAGGATCATCGACCACCTTTGCAACGAGTGCCGCGACCACTTCGTCCGTTTTCGTTCCTACCTTGACCTCTACAAGATCCCTTACAGGATCGACCCCCTCCTG
>JALHVH010000117.1 GCA_022867105.1 Candidatus Aminicenantota bacterium | reverse complement strand
GGGGGGCACGAGGCTGCGCCTCAGGTTGTCGAAGATCTTCCAGCGCGAAATGAGGGGCAGCCGGTTGCGCTTCAGGCCGGAGCGGGTTGGAACCCAAGGGAACAGCCAGCTGAGGATCTGCCAATCGCCCCGCACCCAGCGGTGCTGGCGCCGCGCATGGGCGAGGACGCTTGCGGGATAGTCGTCCACCACCTCCACGTCCGTGACGAGCGCCGTGCGGGCGTAGACCCCTTCGAAGAGGTCATGCGAGAGAAGGGTGTTCTCGGGCACGCGCCCCTTGAGGGCGGCTATGAACGCGTCCACGTCGTAGAGCCCCTTGCCCGTGAAGATCCCCTCGCCGAACAGGTCCTGATAGGTGTCCGAAACAGCGGTGGTGTAGGGATCGACTCCGGTGTGGCCGGCGTAGAGGCGGGCGAAGAGTGAGCCGGCGGCGCTGGCCATGGTCACGCTGACCCGGGGCTGCAGGATCCCATAGCCCTCGGTGACGCGGCCGAGGCGGACGTCGAAGCGGGGGCGGTTCAAAGGGTGGGCGATGATGCCGACGAGCTTCTTCGCGGCGTCCCGCGGCAGGCGGGTGTCGGAGTCGAGAGTGAGGCAGTAGCGCACGCCGGGGAGGATCCCCACGTCGCCGACCTGCACGGAGAAGCTCGTGTCCGTGGCCCCGCGTAGAAGGCGGTTCCATTCCTCGAGTTTTCCGCGCTTGCGCTCCCAGCCCATCCAGACGCTCTCTCCCGGGTTCCACTGGCGCACGCGATGGAACAGGAAGAACCGGTCCGTATACCCTTCGCCGAAGCGCGCGTTCAGGGCATCGATCCCCGCCCGGGCGGCGGAGAGGATCGCCTCGTCCTCGGGCATCTCGCGCGCGGGGGCGTCGACGAAGTCGCTGAGGATCGCGAAGTGGATGCGCGGATCGAGGTTTCCGAGAGCCAGCACCTCGATGTGCTCGATAAGCCGGGCCACGGCGGGCACGCTCGTCAGCAGCGTGGGCACGACCACCATGGTTCGCGCGTTGTCGGGGATTCCCGCAGGGAATTCGAGGCGGGGGAGGCGTCGCGGCGGTACCCAACGAGCGACCAGGCGCTGCACGAAGGCGATCGCCACCTCGCTGGCCGGAAGCAACAGGAGCAGCCCCGCTGCGGCCCGAACCCAGAGCGATGAGCGCTGATCATGGAGGTAGGCGAGCCCGAGGCCGAGCGGGAGGGCCGTCAGGAGCCCGATCGATCCGAGGTAGACGGCGGTCGCATGGGCGAAGATGAAACGCCGCACCCGCTGGCCGAAGCGGGGTCGAAAGGCGACGTCGGTCTCGAGGTCGGGGCGGCCCTTGCCGATGAGGTAGTAGCCGACGTGGGCGGCGCGATCCGCCGCCTGTCCGCTCTCCACGGCCTGGCGAGCGCGCTCAACAGCTCGCAGAGCCACGTCCAACTGCGCCTCTCCGGTGGGCTCGGACAGCTCCTCCACGGCCTGGCGGTAGCGGTCGCGGCTCAGGAAGTCCATGCTCCCATAAGCCCCGGCCGGGTCGCGCTGCAACACGCGCTCGACCCGGCTGACGGCCTCGAAGTACTGGCTCCAGTCGAGCGCGGAGCAGAGACGGAGGCTGGTGATGACGTTCGCCACCGAGACCTGGGCCGCGGCTTGGCGCTGATGCTCGCTCCGGATCGCGTCCTCAGAGGCCATGTGTTGGGCGGAGAGGTGCGTATTGACGGCGGCGCGGACGGCGGAAAGGCGAGGGCCGTACTCGCGCAGGCGTTGGAGGAGCTGAAGGACGTAACCGGTGTGGGGGTGCGTTGGCAACGGCGGCGCCTTCCCGTGCCCGGCGGCGTCGACCCGCGCCACGTAGGCATCGGCCGCCCGGACGGCCGCGCGGGCCTCGAGCGTCTCCTCCGCGAGCCGCCTCAGGTTCTCGATGAGGGCCAGCTTCAGCATGCTCGGCCAGGCCCACAGCTCGCCGATCGTGAGCGGAGCCACGGCCTGGAAGCTGTTCATGAAGCGCACCAGCTGCTGGCGGTCCAAGCGGCTGTCGCTGTGGCGGATGATCTCTTCGGCCAGGGCATAGACGCGCGCGTGGCCCGCGAGCTCCCGCAAAGCGAGTTTGGGCAACCCGCGATAGTAGCCCGGCGGGAGGTTCCGGCGCACGTCGATGACCTCGGACGCCACGAGATGGAAGTTGTCGAGGAGCCATTCCGCCGCGGGGGTGACGAACTCCCCCCGGTGCACATCGTCGGCCATGGTGATGTATGCCTCGCGAAGGACGCGGGCGTTGTCCTCGAAGCGCAGCAGGACGTTCCGCACCGCGCGGCGGGGGTTCGGGTCGAGCGTGAACCTGCCTGCGAGCGCTCTCGCCCTCTCTTCCAGTCTTTCGATGCTCAGCAGTTCGTCGCGCAGGGGCTTCTCAGCCGGATGCGGAGCGCGGCTGCCGAGCAAGCGGAAAAGCGCTTTCAAGGCTTGCGCCACCGCGACGCGTAATGGTCCTCGAGGTCCCAACCCATGTGTGCTCCTCTATCGGCGGGTAAAAGCAATAAGTGATTTATATATATTATATTATAGGCATTATAATATAACAACCGCCTCCGCCGTCGGGTGCTTTTCCATCATTTTCTCTGCAGGCATCAACGTCCGAGCCGGGCCAGCGGACACGCTCACTTCGAAAAGTGCAGACGGCCTCGGCCCTCAACCATCCTCAGGTATGAATGATCTAAAAAAATTGGCGGCGAAGAATGATCCGTACCTGTGGCCTCTCTGCCAACGCCCTTTGGGGAAAGGCGAGGAAGTCTGTAGAGTCGAAGGGGACGGGGCGGCTTATTTTGCCGCTTTAAT
>JALHVH010000002.1 GCA_022867105.1 Candidatus Aminicenantota bacterium | reverse complement strand
CTATCCCGTTCCTGAAACGGGAAAAGGTCCGGCTGAAAGAGCTGGCCGTCTACAGCCGCCAGCTTTCGGTCCTCATCGACGCCGAACTGCCGCTCATCCAGAGCCTGACCATCCTGGCCGAACAGCAGAAGAACAAGTATTTCAAGAAGGTCATCAACACCATCAAGGACGACGTCGAGGCGGGCTCGACGCTCCACCAAGCCAAAAGAAAACACCCCAAGGTCTTCGACGACCTCTACTGCAACCTCATCGGCTCGGGCGAGCAGAGCGGCTCGCTCGACGTCATGCTCCGGCGGCTGGCCGAATACATCGAGAAGACCGTGAAATTGCGGTCCCAGGTGAAGCAGGCTATGATCTATCCGGTGGCCATCGTCATCTTCGCCATCGTCGTCGCGATCTTTCTCCTCTGGAAGGTCATCCCGGTCTTCGCGTCGATCTTTATCGAGTTGGGCGCGGACCTTCCCCTCCTGACGGCCGTCGTCGTCAAAATGAGCAACTTCGTCCAGAGTTACATCATATATATTGTCCTGGGCATTATCGCCTTCGTCCTCCTGTTCCGCTACTACCGGAAGACCCCCCAAGGGCGGTGGACCGTCGACCGTATGCTTCTCAAGCTTCCCCTGTTCGGGAAACTCCTCAACAAGGTCGCCATTTCCAGGCTGACCCGGACGATGGCGACGCTCATCTCGGGCGGCGTGCCCATGCTCGAAAGCTTGAAGATCACGTCCTCGACCGCCGGAAACGTCCTCATCGAGAAGCAGATCATGGAGGCGCGAAGGCTGGTCTCCGAAGGGAAGACCCTGCACGACGCGTTCAAGGAAGCCGGGAATTTCCCTCTCATGCTGACCCAGATGGTGAACGTGGGCGAGGCGACGGGGACGCTTGACGAGATGCTCAACAAGCTGGCCAACTTCTATGACGAAGAGGTCGAGACCTCCGTGGCCGCCTTGCTGTCCATCATGGAGCCGATCCTCCTTATTTTCGTCGGGGGGATGGTCGGAAGCCTCGTTATTTCCATGTATCTCCCGATCTTCAGCTTGATGCAGAAATTTTAAACCGGGCCGTTCACTCTGGAATAATCGCCATGACGCGGGAAAAAGTCGAGCGCAAAGACGTTTTCTGGTACATCATCCTGCGCCTGATCATCCTCACTTCGATCCTCGTCTCCGCCGTCATCATCCAGTTCGCCGGGGCCGCGGTCTTTTCCATCGTCCCCATCTTCTACCTCATCCTCGTGTCCTACCTGGTGTCCGCGATCTTCCTGCTCTTTTTCTCCTGGGGGAAGCATTACGGCTTCCAGGCCTACATGCAGATCCTCTTCGACCTTTTGCTCATCACGGCCTTCGTCCATATCTCGGGAGGGATCACGAGTTCGACCTATTTTCTCTATGTCCTCGCCGTCATGGCCGCGAGCCTGGTCGTCTCCGCGCGGGCGGCCTATCTGACCGCTTCGCTTTCGGCCATCCTCTTCGGGCTCCTTGTCGACGGCACCTACTTCCATATCATCCCCTATTTCAGCCCGGAGCACGCGGTACGCCTTTCCCTGGGTTCCGTCCTGTTCACGATGTTTATCGCCTGGGGGACGTTCTTCGTCATAGCCTTCCTGATGAACTACCTCTCGGGGAATTTGAAGAAGGCGCGGGCCGAACTCCTCCGGGCCCAAAAAGAGCTTATCATCAAGGAACGCCTGGCCGAGGCCGGCCGGGTTTCGGCGACCCTCGCCCACGAGATCCGGAATCCCCTGGCGGCCATCTCCGGCTCGGTCCAGGTCCTGAAGAACGACCTCCGGCTCGACGGGGAGCAGAAAGAACTCATGGACATCGTCGTCCGGGAATCAGAGCGGGTCTCCCAGTCCATCGACCAGTTCCTAGACTTCGCTTCTCCCGTGAAGCCGGTCTTTTCGGAAGTCGACCTCTCCGGCCTCCTCGACGAGACCCTGAAGATGCTGCGGGGAAGCGGAGAGCTCAACGGGGCGATCCTCGTCACGGGAAATTACGCGGAGTCCGGAGTCCGGCTCTTCGCAAGCGCCAACCAGTTCAAGCAGGTCTTCTGGAACCTGGCCAAGAACGCCATCAAGGCGATGCCTAATGGAGGAGAGCTGACCATCGATCTCATGGCGGAAAAAAAGACTGTCAAGATCGCGTTTTCCGACACCGGCGCGGGCATGACGGACGAGGACAAGGCCCATATCTTCGAGCCCTTCTATTCGGGCTTCGAAAACGGCCGGGGATTGGGCATGGCCAATGTTCGCCGGATCATCGATGATTACGACGGGACGATCGAGGTCAACTCGGAGCTCAGCAAAGGCACCGAGATCCTCATCACTCTGCCGCTAAAAAAGGCTTAACATGGAGAGTATCCTTATCGTCGATGACGAAAAGAGTCTTCTCGATCTCCTGACAGTCGTTTTTAAGAAGGAAGGCTACTCGGTCAAGACCGCGATCTCCGGCCCCAAAGCCAGGGAGATCCTGGAAAAAGAGGACATCGACCTCGTCATCACCGACATCAAGATGCCCCAGATGTCCGGGATGGACGTCCTGAAATTCGTCAAGGACAGGAACGCGGAGACCCCGGTCATCATGATCACCGCTTACGGCAGCGTCAAGCAGGCCGTCGATGCCCTGAAGGCCGGCGCCCTGGACTACGTCGTCAAGCCGTTCGACGTCGAGGAGCTTAAGATCCTCGTCGCCAGGGGCCTGGAGAAGCGCCGCCTGAAAGAGGAGAATATCCTCCTCAAGCGAGACCTCAGGGATAAATACAGCTTCGAGAAGATGATCGGCAAGAGCCGGATCATGCAGGAGATCTATACGCTCATCGAAAAGGTCGCGACGACCGATTCCACCATCCTCGTCACCGGCGAGAGCGGGACGGGGAAGGAAATGGCCGCCCGGGCCGTCCACGGCCAGAGCCGTCGCGGCGACGGTCCATTCGTCTCCATCAACTGCGCCGCCCTGCCCGAGAACCTGCTGGAGAGCGAGCTCTTCGGCCATACCAAGGGCTCCTTCACCGGCGCCATCGCCGACAAGAAGGGCATGTTCGAGGCGGCCGGACGGGGAACCCTCTTTCTCGACGAGGTCGGGGAGATGTCTCCCTGGACCCAGGTCAAGCTCCTTCGGGCCATCCAGGAGCGCACGGTCCGTCGGGTGGGGGGGACGGAGGAGATCCCCATAGACGTCCGTATCATCGCCGCCACGAACCAGGACCTCAAGAAAAGGATCCAGGAAGGAAAGTTCCGGGAGGAGCTGTTCTATCGCCTGAACGTCATCTCCTTCGAGATGCCGCCCCTGAGAAAACGCGTCGAGGACATCCCGATCCTCGTTTCCCATTTCCTCCAGAAGTATTGCGATAAGCTCGGCAAGCCCATGAAGCGCCTGACGCCTGAGGTCTTCGGCCTGTTCGAGGAGTATTCCTGGCCGGGGAATATCCGCGAACTCGAGAACGTCATCGAGCGGATCGTGGCCATAGAGGACCGTGAGACCATCACG
>JALHVH010000116.1 GCA_022867105.1 Candidatus Aminicenantota bacterium | reverse complement strand
CCCTGGCTCAAAAAGTCTCCGACAAAAAGAAAGAGGAGATGTGCTCCGCCTATCTACGAATCTACCGTCTTTATCAGGAAGGGAAAGGATTTCGGTCCTCCAAGCAGCCAAATATGGCCATGGACCGCTTCCAGGAAGCGATCGCTCTATCAAGGGAAATTAAAAGTCCGGACCATGAAGCTAAGTGTTTACGTCAATTCAGTGTCTTATATTGGGATCAGGCCGATTACAGAGAGTTTTACAAACTCAATGATTTAGCGGTAAAAATATCGATTTCCATCGGCAATAAAAAGGAAGAAGGAAGGTGCTTGAATAATCTAGGCTTATATCATTGGAAAATTGATAACTACGCGGCCGCGCTCAACTCTTACGCGGCCTCTTTAGAGATTGCCATAAAAGAAAAGAATGCATTAGACCAGGCTGATACACTACATAATATGGGGGTTATTTGGGTATGTTTAGGCAATTATGAAAAGGCTCTTGATTATCTTACAAAGGCATATAATCTTGATAAAAATTTGTTTAATAAAGCTAATATCGCGCTGGACTATAACATTATTGGAATGGCGTTTATTAAAAAGGGATTCTTGTCTGATAACAAGGAAGACTTTAATAAGGCCCTGAGTTATTTTAGCGACTCGTTGAAACTTGCGAAAGAAGCAAAAAATAAAGTAATCATTATCAACGTTTTGAATAACATTGGATCAGTAAAATCTCACCTGCGATTATATTCCGAAGCGCTTGAATATTTTGAATTCGCAATTAGCCAGGCCAAAGAAATGAAAGATAATAATCCGTTGGGCATGTTATTCAATAATATCGGGATCGTATATTCCAACCTAGGCAATTACGAAGAATCCACCCGCTATTACCAAAAAGCGATCGATGTCGCCCTGAGGATAAATGGGGGCGATATCCTATGGGAAGCCTACCTTGAGATCGCCAACTCTCTAATGAACCAGAAGCGCTATGAAGAAGCCATCCATAATTATAAGAACTCCATCCGCGTCATCGAGGAGATTAGGTATAACTCCGTTCAGGAGGAATTGAAGGCCAGCTACCTGGGAGGGAAACGGATCGACGCCTACCATAATCTCATCGACCTCCTGGCAACCCTGGACATCGATGAAAATAAAAAAGACCGCGGCATCGAGGCCTTCAACTACCTGGAAAAGGCCAAGGCGCGGGGGTTCCTGGACAGCCTCGAGGTCTCCGAGGTCAACATATCGCAAGGGGTCGACTTCAAACTGGCCAACCAGGAAAAGGAGATCATGCGCGAAATCTCCCTATTGTACACGAAGCTGCTCATGCCGGGACTCAGTCCTGAGGACAAGGCAAGGATCACGGAGCAGATCAAGACTTTTGAAGAAAAGCTGGACACCTTGAAGCGGGAGATCCGCACGATGAGCCCCGCCTATGCCGGCCTCAAATACCCGGAGATCATCACGCTCGACGAAGCCAAGCGGATGGCCGACGCCGGGACGACGTTCTTCGCATACACCCTGGGGAAGGACCGGTCCTATGGGTTTGTCCTGAGAAATGACGACTTCCGGATCTTCCGGGCCCCGGCCCGGATGGTCCTTCAGGAACAGGTCGCGGAGTACCGCAAGGCCATTTCGGACAAGGACAACCGCGATTTCAAGCTCGGCCGCGTCCTGTTCAAGGAGCTGGTTCTACCCGGCCTGACCAAAGGCACGAAGCGGATCGTTTTCGTTCCCGATGACATCCTGAGCCTCCTGCCCTTCGAAGCCCTCGTCCCGGACGACCGGAAGGAAAGGTGGCTGGTCCAGGATTACGCCGTCGCTTATGTCCCATCCCTCTCTTCACTCCGCGAATTGAGCACCCGGAAGAGGGGCCTCCGGTCGCGGCCGAAAAAGGACCTCCTGGCGTTCGGCGACCCTTACTACGGATCGAACGAGGAGGACATCCGCGGGCAAGGCCCGGACATCTTCCAGGATTTTTATTCCAACCCCTCGCTCAATTTCTTCAGGCTGAAATACAGCGGGCTCGAAACGCGGGGGATCGCGTCCCTCTTCAAGGCCTCCCGGACCGACGCGTTTGAGAGAGAGCGCGCCACCGAGGACCGCCTCAAATCCGAGCCGCTTACGGACTACAGGATCATCCACTTCGCGACACACGGCCTCATCGACGACAAGAAACCCGCCCGGTCCTCCATCATCCTCTCCCTGGACCAGGACCCCGCCGAAGACGGCTTCCTCCAGATGCGTGAGGTCTTTGACCTGAAGATGAATGCGGACCTGGTGGTCCTCTCGGCCTGCCAGACGGGGCTGGGGCAGTTCATCCGGGGCGAGGGGATCGAAGGATTAAGCCGGGCCTTCTTTTACGCGGGCTCTTCGTCCGTCCTCATGAGCCTCTGGGCCGTCAACGATCAGGCCACCTACCAGCTTATGGAGAGGTTCTACCGCCACCTGAAGTCCTCGGAGAACCCGATGAACGCCCTCCGGCGGGCCAAACTGGAGATGATCGACTCCAAGGTCCTTTCCCACCCCTATTACTGGGCCGGGTTCATCCTGAACGGCAAGACCGACGGCGTCATCTTTCCTTCCCCGTTTAAGAGATGGATCCTGCTTGTAAGTTCCGTTTGCGCGGGCATCATGATCCTCCTGGCGTTCCGGACCTGGAATCGAAAAAAGTCTTGAGCCCGGCACTTCGAGACCGGTTCCGGTCCGAATTCTCCTAAGGAGCGATCTTAGAAGAAAAAACCCTTTCGGATGCAGTCATCCATCCGGTATTTCTCGAGCAACCGGTAGAGTTGACGCCGGCTCTTGCCGATCTCGTTCGCCGTTCTTGTCTTGTTCCAACGGCAGCTGGATAATGCGCGCCTT
>JALHVH010000115.1 GCA_022867105.1 Candidatus Aminicenantota bacterium | reverse complement strand
TCGGTGAGCGGCAGGAATCTCTTAGCTGTTTCATCGATGTCTCTCATTCTCTCTCCTGAGTTTCCGGGCGCCTCTCGCCATCCGGAGATTTAAGAGATTGCGTTCGATATAACGGTTATCGCTATAACGGTAAACGGTATAGCGTATAACGATATATCCCAAACAAAACCCCTTGTCAAGTGGTTTTTTGATTTTTTAGGACGCGATGCCTAACCTGCCGACCTGCCCGCAATCAATGTATCATCATAAAAAAAGACAATAAAATCGGTAACAAATTAGGCCCCTCGTACGTATTAATAAATAAGAGAAAAAATGAGGCCGAAAGATGATCAGGCGAGGTGGAAAGTGAAGACTTCAACGACAATGACATTGTCCCTTCCCATAGAGAGCAAAGGCGAATCCAAGTACTTTGTTTATCACTGTCCGGCCTTGGATCTGTGGTCCTTAGGAAAAACCAAAGAAGAAGCCGAGAGGGATCTCATCCAGTCTCTGCAGTTTCTTCTAGAACGATGCTCCAAGTACGACAGCATCGATAAGGTCCTGAGCGATTGCGGCTACAAGAATGTTAGCCTTGAGATCATGAACTAGGCCCCCCGGCGGACGGCCTGACCCGCCCATCATATAATTTCTGTCATTCCTCTTCCAGCTTAACCATCGTCCGTATTTTGTTATACAATAGTGAGCGGAGGGAAAACCATGAAAAGAATATTCCTTTTATTGCTCTTTCCAATCGTTGCCTTTGGGGAAATAGGGGCCCCCTCGGCCAAGTATCCGCTTCCGCTCGAACAGCCTTTTGGAATGGCCTTGTTCCAGAATAACCTGTTGATCGCCGACCGGGCGACGGGTAAGCTTTATACTTTTTCTATAGCTGAAAAGAAAATCATCCATTCGGCTCCCCTGCCCTGCGACAAGCCGATGGGGATAGCGGCAGACGGCGACGGCCTGTGGATTAGCGACAAAGGCAACAAGCGGATGCTGCACTTTCTTCCGGATAAAAATCGGGTCGACAGAGTTTTGGCGACCGACCTGGAAGCCGATGTCACGGGCCTCGGCTGGGACGGCAAAGCGCTTTGGGTGACTTCCGGAAATAAGTTCTTGAAAATCGACCCTTCCGACGGCACCGAAATTCAGGCATTCACCATCGGCTCGGGGATGGACGCCACCGGCGTCTTTTTTGATGGGACGTATCTTTGGATTACGGAGCGACAGAGAAACCTGATAGGGGTAGCGACCCGGGAAGGAGAGATTTTCGGGTTCTTGCCTTCTCCCGGTCCCTATCCTGCGGGAATCGTCAAGGTGGGGAACGAGCTCTGGGTGGTTGATTTTGAAGACCGGACGCTCTACATGGTTGATGTTTCCTTCAAGGACCAGCCCTTTTACGCCGGAAAGCCGCACCGGCGGGGGCTTCGGTTCCAGGATACGCTCTTGAACCGCGGGCCATCGAACGAGGTAACTGCAAAAATATACGCCTGCGTCGGCACGGAAGACGTTCATCAGAAGTTCATCAAAGCGCCGGTTTTTGAGCCGTCTCAGGCTTCTTTTGTCACAGATACGTGGGACCAGAAGTTCGCCCTCCTTGAAGGAAAAATTCCTGCGATGAAGGAGCTCGCTCTCTCTTTCTCCGTTCAAGTGGAGACGAAGGACGTCAACTATTTTATCCTGCCCGAATGGGTCCAGCCCTTGGACAAGGTCCCCGCGGAAATCCGGCAGAAATACCTTCAGGAC
>JALHVH010000114.1 GCA_022867105.1 Candidatus Aminicenantota bacterium | reverse complement strand
GGCCGTCCTCATCGTCGTCTTCTTCCTGGCCAGCGCCATTTTCCTCTTCGGGATGAACTATGTCCTGACCGCGGACTGGAACTTCATGGGCGGGGAGCGAAAGACCTTCTACGGCAAATTCCCCTTCGAGAAAGAAAGCGTGACGTTCGATACGACCGGTTGGCCCATGACCTCCGAAGGCTACTTCTCCAGCAAGCTCATCCCCGTTAAATTCATCTTTATCAATATCTTCTACTACTTTTTTGGCCGATTCACGGGACTTGCCTGGTACTTCTTCCCGGCGCTCCTCTTCCTCTTTCTCTTCTTAAGGAGATGCCGCGGAGCCGGGCGCGAGCCGTGGCTCCTTTTCGCGGCTCTGACCATCGAGATCCTCATCTACATTATCCTCATGCCGACGAATTACGGCGGGGGCGGTGGCTCCCTGGCCAACCGCTACTTTCTGAACATCTTCCCTCTCTTCTTCTTCCTGCCTCCGGTCGCACCGCGGACGAAGCACCTCGTCCTGGCCTGGACGTTCGCGGCCGTATTCATCGCCCAGATCCTCCTCACCCCCTTCCAATCGTCTGCCAATCCGGCCGCCCACGCTAAAAGGTTCCCTATCAAAGCTCTCCCCCTGGAGTTGACTCTTTACAACGAGTACCCGACGAACACCAACCCTGACGGGTTCCGCGTCTCTTTCGGGGCCGACCCCAACAACGGAGTGGCCTATTTTCTGGATGACAATTTCCATAGGCGGGGGGAGGCCGGGGGGACTTGGACGCGGGGGGACAAGACGCTGGAGATGATCCTCAAGACCCAATTCCCGGTGAGCGCGATCCTCTTCCGCCTTACGAACAACCTCTGTCGAGACAACCGGATCACGGTCCGGGTCGACGGCCGGAAGCGGACGCTCGTCCTCCAGCCGGGCGAGATCGGGACGCTCGAGTTCCCGGTCAAAACAGGCTTCAAAATCGTTTCCAATTACCTGCACAGGGTCAGGATCGGAGCCGCCAAAAGCTCCAAGCCCTATTTCGACGAAGAGAAGGAAACTGAGCGGCGCAGTCTCGGCGTCTTCTTCAAGATCGAATTTGTCCCCGCGGGGCGCGTCCGGTAATGTGCGGCATCTGCGGGATCGCCGCCCGTCCCGGGGGCCCGCCCGTTATCCCCGAGATCTTGACCTCCATGTGCCGGACGATCATCCACCGGGGACCCGACGACGAGGGGACCCACGTGGAGGCCGGGGTGGGCCTGGGGACGCGGCGCCTGAGCATCATCGACCTCAAGGGCGGGCACCAGCCTCTGGCCAACGAGGGCCTGACGATTTGGGCGACCCACAACGGCGAGGTCTACAATTTCCCCGAGCTAAGGAGCGAGCTGGAGGCGCGCGGCCACGTGTTCCGGACGCGGACCGACACCGAGGCCGTCGTCCACGCCTACGAGGAATGGGGGGAGGACTTCGTCGGCAGGCTCCGGGGGATGTTCGCCACGGCCATCTGGGACCGGCCGAAGAAAAAGCTCGTCATCGTCCGTGACAGGCTGGGCATCAAGCCTCTTTATTACGTGCTTCTCGGGGACGGGACGCTCGTCTTCGGTTCCGAGCTCAAGGCGATCATCGTCCACCCCGGGGTCAAGCGTGAACTCGAGCCGCGGGCGCTCGACCTCTTCTTGACCATCGAGTACATCCCGGCGCCCTGGTCCATCTTCAAGGGTATTCACAAGCTTCCGGCAGGCCATATCCTCACTTACAAGGACGGCGCGATCGAGATCAGGAAATACTGGGACATCGAGGGCGGGAAAGACAGGACGCGCCCGGTCACGGCCCGGGAACTTCCCGGCGTCATGGACGAGCTCTATGCACTCCTCAAAGAGTCCGTCAGGTTGAGGCTTATCAGCGACGTCCCCCTGGGGGCCTTCCTGAGCGGCGGGATCGACTCCTCGTCGATCGTCGGCCTGATGCGCGAGCTCGGCGCTTCTCCCCTCAAGACCTTCTCCATCGGCTTCAAGGACCAGTCCTACAACGAGCTGGAACACGCCCGACGGATCGCCCAAAGGTTCGAGACCGAACACGAGGAGCAGATCATTGAGCCCAAGGCCCTGGAGCTTACGGAGACTCTCATCCGGCACCTGGACGAGCCGTTCGGCGACTTCTCCATCTTCCCCACCTATCTCATATCCAAGATGGCCCGGGCCCATGTGACGGTCATTCTGTCCGGCGACGGCGGGGACGAGATCTTCGGCGGCTACGAGCACTACCAGGCGCAGAAGCTGGCGCGGCTTCCCCTGGCCGCTCCGCTCGGAAGGGCGGCGGGAACGTTCGTCCGGAAGCTTCGGCCCTCGGCGCAAAAGAAAGGGACGTGGAACAAGCTCCGCCGCTATGTCCAGGCTTTCGATAATCCTTCAAAGATGCGCCACCTGCGCTGGATGATGTTCCTCGCGGAAAAGGACAAGGAAAAGCTGTATTCCGACGGGCTCGTCCGCGAGCTTGGCGGGATCCCCGATCTTGCGGACGTCGAACCATTCGCGTCGCTCTACGGCCGCCTGGGGAATTTCGACCGGACGAACGGGGAACTTTATCTCGACCTCAAGACCTACCTCGTCGACGACATCCTGGTCAAGGTGGACCGGATGAGTATGGCGCCCTCGATCGAGGCCCGAGTTCCCCTCATCGACCATAAACTGGTGGAGTTCGCCTTCACGCTCCCAGGCAGCGTCAAGCTCCATGGCCTCGAGACCAAGTGGATCTTCAAGAAAACGATGGAAAGGCTCCTGCCCCGGGAAACGATCTACCGGAAAAAAGAGGGATTCTCCATCCCCATTAAACATTGGCTGAGGACGGACCTTCGGGAGATGCTCCTCGACCACCTGAGCGAGAAGCGGATCCGTGAAGAAGGGCTTTTCGAGCCGGCGCCCGTCCAGGCCATGATCAAAACCCACCTCGATGGCAAGGAGAACTTCAGCCACCAGCTCTGGGCCCTGCTTGTCTTCGAGATCTGGAAGGAAAACTATCTAATACGAACGCAATAAAAAAGTTACAATGCATGAACGGCACTGAATGCCGTCCTCAAGCCCCCGTAGC
>JALHVH010000113.1 GCA_022867105.1 Candidatus Aminicenantota bacterium | reverse complement strand
CTCCTTCGTCTCCGAGATCGCGGCCAGACCCCTCACCGAAAGGAGGTCAAGCTTGATGAGCCGGAGGTCCTCGACGACGTTCTTGTCGAAGTGGCACATCAGGAGCCCCTTGGCCGACTCCTCGAGCGGCAGGTAGCGTTCGACCGGCGCGGGTGTCAGGATGACACCGCCCACGTGGAGCGAGATCTCGGCGTAGACGTGGTCCAGCTCGGCGGCCAGCTTCCAGACATCGAGGTAGCCCGAGGCGGGCGCGTCCCTCCTCAGGAAATCGGGCTCCGCGAAGAAGGGGACGCGCTTCGTCATGGAACGAGCTTCGTCCGGCGGGACGCCGAAGGCCCGGGCGGTCTCATAAAGGGCGGAGCGGGCGCCGAAATTCTTCAGGCTGCAGACGAAGGCCGCCCCCGTCCTGCCGCGGCCGTACCGTTCGAGGACGTAGGCCAGGACCTCGTCCCGGCGCCGCGAGTCGAAGTCAATGTCGATATCGGGCGGGTCGGGCCGGCCCTTGTTCAGGAAGCGCTCGAAGTAGAGGTCGAACTCGATGGGGCTGACGTGGGAGACGCCGAGGAGGTAGGCCAGGTAGGACGAGGCGCCGGAGCCGCGCAGGTTGTGGAGGATGCCGCGGCGGCGGGCGAACTCGACGACGTCGTGGACGATGAGGAAGTACGGCCCGAAGCCGGAGCTTTCGACGACGCCAAGTTCGCGGCGGGCTCGCTGGCGCTCTTTCCAGGAGAGGTCCTTGGCCGCGGTCAGCCGGGCCATGACCGTCTCGCGCAGGGTCTTGGGAAAAATGTCCGTGGAAAGGTGGGGCACGATGTCCTCGAAGACGAAGGCGCATCTCTCGGCAGCCTCGAACGTGCGCTTGAGGGCCTCCTTCGCTTCCGCGCCGAACCGCCGGACGGCCAAAGCCTCCTGGTCCGGGCCGAAGAGGCCGATCTTTGGGGCGAGCTTTTCGCGTTCCGGCGGGAAAGGGACCTTCTTCTCGATGGCATGAAGGAGGATGAGCCGCTCCGGGCTCCTGGTGAACTTGAGCGGGTTGGCCCAGACGAGGGGCAGGCCGGACGAGCGGGCCTGGGCGAACGCGGTCCGGAAGTTCGAGAAGTCAGCGCCTATGTAGAGGTCGCCGGAAGCACGCAGGACTTCGGGAAGGCCGATCTCATCAATCCCGTCTGCCGCGACCGCGTCTCCTCCCCCGCCGCCTTTTCTCCCGTTCACGCTCCCGGCACCGGACCCGGCACTTCGCTTCTCTCCGTTCCTGCCGTCTGGAGCGCCCCTCCCGACGGCGCCGACCCCGCCGTTCGCCCCTGCCCCGTTTCCCCCGGGGAGGTAGAGCGCGACCAGCCCGTCGGCGCGGTGGAACTCTTTCCGGTTGAAGGCCTCCATAAGATTCCAGTATCCTTCCCGGCTCTTCACCAGGAACACGAACCTCCTCCCCCCGATCTCGAGCTCACAGCCGAAAACAGGCTTGATCCCCGCCCCGGCCGCGGCCCTCTTCCACTTCCCCCAGCCGTAGAAATTGCCGATGTCCGTGAGGGCGGCTGCCGGGAGACCTCTCTCCGCGGCCCAGGACGCGGCCTCCGCGACGGTCAGGCCGCCCTTGCCCTTGCTGAAAACGGAATGCACGCGCAGGGGAACGAACATGATCACATTCCCTTCCCGCCTTCGAGTGTCGATACGTCCATCATGATCATCACGACAAAAGTGGAATCCCTCGCTTACTTCGTCAGGGAGGCGGTTTTGAGGATGAAGCCCCGCCGCGGCTCGAAGTCATAGACCGAATCGAGCATCCTCTCCCGCACGGTGAGGATGGAGCCGAAGCCGTACTTGCCGCGCACCCGGTCGAGGGCCTGCCCAAGCCGCTCCTGGCGCTCGGAGTACGGCTCGAAGAGGGCGAGCGGCCGCGACTTGACAAGCTCCGCGGCCTTGACGCCGACGAGCCGGAGGGCCAGCCGCGACGAGGCGAAGAGCTCCCGGAAGAGCTCCTCCGCGATCTTGTAGATCTTCCCCATCTCCTGGAGCGGCATGACGACGAGCCTCCGCTTGATCTCGGTCCGGAAGTCCGAGTAGCGGGCCTTGACCTCGATGACGTGGGCGTAAAGATGGTCCTCGCGCAGGGCCAGGGTCAGCCGGTCGCAGAGGTAGGCCAGGTGGGCCAGGAGCAGACGTTCGTCCCAGAGGTCCTGGAGAAAGGTCGTCTCGCGGGAGACGGACTTGGGCTTGGAGCGCGTGACGATGGGCCGGGCGTCGATGCCGCGCGATTGGAGGTAGATCTCCTCGCCGCCCATACCGAAGAGCGAGCGGAGGGTCGGCCGCGGCAGGCCCCAGAGATCGCCGATCCTCTGGACGTTGAGCATGCGCAGGACGACCTGGGCCTTGGGCCCGATGCCGGGGAGGTCCGAGATGTCCAGGCCGCGCAGGAAGTTCTCCTCCCCGCCCGCCGGGACCTCGAAGAACCCGGCCGGTTTGGCCATCCGCGTCGCCAGCTTGGCCATGATCTTGTTCGGGGCCGCGCCCACCGAGACCGTGATCCCCATCTCCTTTTCCACCCGGCACTTCATGTCCCGGGCCGCCGCGGTGAACGAGGGATAGAGCGGCCGGCAGCGAGTCAGGTCGAGGTAGGCCTCGTCGAGGGAGGCCTCTTCGACGTCGGGCGTGTAGGAGTGGAGAACGCGGAAGAACTTCTCGGAGAACGCCTCGTAGACCCGGTAGTTACCGCGGACGAAGGTCCCCCGCGGGCAGAGCTGGAAGCACTTGCGCAGGGGCATGCCGGAACGGACGCCGTATTTGCGGGCCTCGTAGGAGCAGGTCGAGGCCACGCCCCTCTCGTGGGGCAGGCCGCCGACGATGACCGGCTTGCCCTTGAGGGACGGGTCGAGGAGGACCTCGACCGATGCGAAGAACGCGTCGATGTCGACGTGGACGACGTAACGGCGGTTCATGCTTCTTGTCTAGCCTGTCTAGCTTGTCTAACTAATACAAACGCATTATAATAGTTTGACATCTGACTTTAAGCGGCCTGAAGCCGCCCTCACTCCCCCGGCCCCCGGGGAACCAGTCCCGTCGGTTCCCCCCGTCGAAAAAGCCGACGGGTCCCCCCTCCGCTACGGGGGCTTGAGGACGGCATTCAGTGCCGTTCATACGTTGTAACTTTTTTTATTGCGTTCATATTAGTATTTTCTCAGCACCCCGATGACCCGGCCGAGAACCTTTCCTCCGCCGACCTCGATGGGCTGGAAGGCCGGGTTCTCGGGCATGAGGAAGACCTTCCCGTCCTCCTTCCGAAGCCTCTTCAACGTCACCGACCCGTCCTCGAGGAGGGCGACGACCATCTCACCCGAGTTCACGGCGTCGGTCCGCTCCAGGAGCACGTGGTCGCCGTCGTCGATGTAGGCGTCGATCATGCTCTTTCCGGCCACCCGGATGAGGAAGACGTTGCCGCGCTTCCGGCCCACCATCCAGGCCGGGATGTCCATCGCCTCGCCCGAGACGTCGAATGACTCGCGCGGCGAGCCCGCCGGAACGAGGCCGGCCAGCGGCACCCGGACCTGGTTCTCCCCCGCTGTCGGGAGCCCGGCCAGGCGCAGCTCCCCGCCCTCACGCCTGAGGTAGCCCTTCCGTTCCAGACTCACCATGTGCTTGAAGGCGGCCGAGGGGTTGGGGATGCCGAGGAGCCCAGCCAGCTCCCGGACCGTCGGCGCGAACCCGTGCTCCAGGACGAAGCCCTCGATGGCCTTGAGGACCCCGCCCTGCCTTTCCGTCAGCTCTTTCCGTATTCTGTTTACCATTTTGTTCACCATTTATAAAATAAGGCCGTCTCCGGCTTTTGTCAAGGTTTTTTTTGTCCTCTTCCAGCCCCCGATGCTCAGGACGAAAACCATTCCATGCGCGAAGATCTTTGCCCGGGAGCGGCCGGCCGGGGTTTATTTCATGACCAGGTTCTCGATGAAGAATTCCATCATCCGGTCCTGGCGGAGCGAAGAATGCCCGGCGTCGGGCCCGACCTGGACTTCGAAGCTCTTGCCCGCCCTCTGAAGGGCTTGGATGAGCTGCATAGAGTTGTTCGGATGAACGTTGTTGTCCGCCGTTCCGTAATAGACCATCAACCGGCCCTTGAGATCGTTGACATATTTCATGGCGTTGCCGGCTTCGTAACCGTCCTTATTCTCCTGAGGGATCCACATGTAGCGTTCGGTATAGATGCTGTCATAGTGGTTCCACGCCGTCACGGCGGATTGGGCGCAGGCGGCCGCGAAGACATCCGGGTGACGGAGCAGGCACATTGCCGACGAATACCCGCCATACGATGTGCCGTATATCCCGACGCGGCCCTTGTCCACGTACGGCCGGTCCCCGAGCGACTTCACGCCCGCCGCCTGGTCGTCCATTTCGACGACACCGAGATGCAGGTATATCGCGTCAAGGAACTTCTTGCCGCGGCCGCCGGCGCTCCGCGAGTCAAAGGAAGCGATGAGGAAGCCGTATTCCGCAAGCGGATTGGGCGTCATGAACGTTTCGCGCGCGCCGTTCGTGGCCGGGCCGGCATAGACGCGGACAAGCAACGGATATTTCTTGTTTGGATCGAAATGAGACGGGTAGCTGAGCATCCCGTAAAGCTCCGTGCCACCGTCGGCGGCCTTGAATTTTAGGAGTTCGGCGCTCTTGAATCCAAGCTGTTCGAACTTCGTCATGTCGCTCTTGGCCAGTTCCGCTACGACCTTTCCCGAGGCGTCCATCAGGCGCGTCACCGGCGGCACATCATGGGTCTGGGCGACGTCGACGAAATGTTTTCCGTTCGGTGCCACGTTCACGGTATGATTGAAGGCCGGGTCGGTCAGCCGTTTGTCCTTCTTGCCCTTCAGATCAACCCGGTGGAGCTGAATCTTCATAGGATTGTCGCCACTCCGGGCCGTGTAATACAACCATCCCGCCTTCTCATCAACCAACGAAATCCCTGTAACTTCGAACGGGTGGTTCGTGAGGGTCGCCAGGAGCTTGCCGCCAAGCTCATAAAGGTAATAGTTCTTCCAGCCGCTCCGCTCCGAAAGCCAGATGAAGCGCCGGCCGTCCTTGAGGAACCTCATTTCCGGGTTGTTTTCGACCCAGCTCGACGGCCACTCGTCGCGGACGACGACGCGGCACTTGCCCGTCGCCGGATCGCAAGCCGTGAGTTCCAGGATGTTCTGCCGCCGATTGGTCCGGTTGAAGAGCAACTCCTTCCCATCGGGCGACCATACGACGTGATAGGCGTAGTGCCCGACGACCGCATCGTCGAAAGGTTTCCCGTCGCGAACGTCGACCTTGATCGTCGTCTTCGCCGTCACATCGTATATGAAAATATCGGCGATGGGGTTCGGCTCACCCGCCTTGGGATAGGCCTCGATATCGGCCTTGCTGTAAAGCTTGGTCTGGTCCATCTGCAGGAAGTAATCCGGCACCTTGCTCTCGTCGAAACGGTAGTAAGCGATCTTCGTGCTGTCGGGCGACCACCACATGGCCGTGCTCTGGTCCAGCTCTTCGCCGTAGACCCAGCTCGCGGTACCGTTCTTCGTCCGCGTCTTTTCGTTCCCGTCGATCGTCACGGCGAACTCGTTCTTGCCGTCGGCATCGCTCAGCCAGAGGTTTCGGTCGCGGTAGAAGGCCTTGAGCTTCTTGTCCGGAGATACCGCCGAGTCGAACTGTCGGCCGCGGGCCGGACCGGCGCCCGGGTGGCCGCCGCGAGGGGCCTCAACCGGGGCCGGACCGATCTCCGTCGTCTTGCGGGTCGCGACATCAAAACGATAGAGCTTGCCTTCCTTCCGGTATTCGAACGACTTGGCATCGTCCTTCCAGGTCACGATCAAAGCCCCCAGCTTGACGGCCGTGGGGATCTCCTTGCTCATCTTCTGGTAGGACTCGTAGCCGGGCATCGTCTTCAGCCGGTCCTGGGCGCCCGCGACGCCGGTCATAAGGACAAGAAGGCAGACTGCGGCCGCAACGAAACCGCATCTCAGAAGCCTGAGATCGCGATTCTTTATCATGACGCTGGCTCCTCTCATTATTGATGGGACAATTAGACTGGGATGATCATAGGGCGGGATTATAGGACCATCGGCTGGTCGAGGTCAAACCTGATCGTCGTCCACTATACCAGAGATCCAAGAAGGAAACTCGAGACATGTAACGAAGGAACCTAGAAAACGAGCCCGACGGTCAAGTATGGTCCGATTATTTTTTGCCTGTTCTTAAGGAGAGCAGGATCTTCTGGTAAACGACCGAAGCCTGGACATAGGACTTCACAGCGTTCTCGATGTCCTTCTTTGCCAGGGATGCCGCTCCCTGTTTTTCGCTTTCCCGGGCGGATTCGAAAGCCTTGTCTCCACTCAATTCTTTTTTTGCGTCTTCGATGTCCCCCCTGAGGTTCTCGACGTATTTCCTAAAGGTTTTTAGATGGTCTTCGTCCCCGCCTCTTTCCATGCCGGTCCTGAAGAGCTTCTCCGAAATGATAAGGACGCTTCGTGCATCGATATAGCTTTTTTGACTCCAATACCTTTGGCCTTCCTTGAACCTAGCGTCGGCAAGCCCGAAGAATACGGTCTTTTTATCGACGCCTTCTTTCTGGGTTTGGGCCCTGGCCGCGGTCGCCCGGGCCATCGCAAGATTCGCCGACTCCATGTCGGCTTCCAAAGCGCCCGTTTTCGCCCCCGCAACCGTGATCGATTCTTCCTTCTTGGCAGCAACTTCCGCGGGACTCACCGCCTTTTCGCGCATTTTGACTTCCTTGCTCCCGGGCTTGGCCGCCGGTTCCGTCCCCGTTTTATCCTCCTGTTTTTTCTTCGGAGCCGCAGAAGGCGGGACGGCTCCCTGGCCCGGCATGTTCAACGCCGCAGAAGCGTCCGTGGCGGTCGGGAGCAAAGGAGCGCCGCTTTTTTTCGGCAGGAATTTCAGGACGGCGAGCGTCACAATGCAGAAAACAACCAGGGCCGCCGCCGGAACGATGAGCTTCTTCACTTGGAACGCGACAGCCATCTCTTTCGTGGGGGCCGGCTTTTTCTTGGGAACCACCCGTTCGGCCGTCGAAAGGTCCTGTTCGACCATGTTCAAATCTTCCATCAGATCTTCCGCATTTTGGAAGCGATCCCCGGGCGCCTTTTCCATGCATTTCGAGATCACCGCCGCCAACTCCGCCGAGACCTGGGTATTCCATTCGCGGACGCTCCTGGGCTTTTCGGTCTTGTGCTTCATCGCGATGCTCAGGGGCGTTTCGCCGTCGAACGGGACCCGGCCCGAGACCATCTCATAGAGAACGATGCCGAGCGAGTAAATATCCGCCCGCTTGTCGACGTCCTTGAGCTCGGCCTGTTCCGGGGACATATACTCGGGCGTGCCGATCATGACCCCGGAACCCGTCATCCGGTCCGTGTCGACGAACCGGGCGATCCCGAAATCCATGATCTTCGCGTTTCCGTCCTGGTCGATCATGATGTTCTGCGGTTTGAGGTCCCGATGGATGACACCCTGGCGATGGGCCTCCGCCAACCCTTCGCAAACCTGCTTGGCGATATCGATCGCCTTCCCCGAGGACAGCGTTCCTGCCCGACGGATGAAGCGCTTCAGGTCCTCCCCGGCCACGTGTTCCATGGTGATATAATGGGTGAAGCCCTCTTCGCCCAGGTCGTGCATCCTGCAGATATTCCGGTGCGTGATCTTCCGGGCGATCTTGAGCTCGTTCTTGAAGCGCTCGATGGCTTTTTCGTTGAGGCCGATCTCGGGCCGGATGAGCTTCAGGGCCACGACCTCGTTGATCTTGCGGTCGTAGGCCTTGAAGACCTTGCCCATCCCCCCTTGTCCGAGCGTTTCGATGATCTCATAGCGTCCGGCGAATATGTCGCCCCGCGAGACCTCGAAAGTCTGGGACTTGATGGTCCCTGAAGCCGGTTCCTTGAGAGGGCCGGCGCAGTTGGAGCAGAAACGGCTGTCGCCGGGGTTCTCCGTCCGGCAATTTGGGCATTTGACCGAAGGTCCCTGTTGCCGTGTCGTTCCGGATGGCATCCGGATTGTGGTTCCCTTCCCCCTGCCTTTCTTCGGCATCTTCGTGTCCATGGGATCAGCTCCTCTTCACTCCCGTCCAGCCGCGGACGAGATAGGCCTTGAGTTTGCCTTCATGTTTGGTTTCTATGTCGCGTGGAGGATGGTCGACTTCGACGCAATGGTGCAGCCGGGCGTAGGCCGCGGGGCTGATGAGGACTTCCCCGGCGGCCGCGGCCGCGCAATAGCGGGAAGCGGTATTGATCGTGCTGCCGATTACGGTGTATTCCATCCGTTCAGGGGCTCCGATGAAACCATGGATCACCGGGCCCGTGTGGATGCCTATCCCGATCCGGAACGCGGGCCGGCCTTTCCACCGTCCCGAAACCAGGTGGTCGATGACCGCCTGCATTTCCAAAGCCGCCTGCACCGCGTTCTCCCATTGCTGCGTGTCCGGGTCCGGACTTCCGAAAACGGCAAGGACCGCGTCTCCCATGTATTTGTCGACGGTCCCGTTGTATTTGAGGATAATCGGCGTAAGGTCGTGGAACATGTCGTTGAGCGTCTGAACCACGAGTTCCGGCTCCATTCCTGCGGAAAGTTTTGTGAATCCGCGAATGTCGGAGAAGAGGACCGTGACCGCCTCGACCCTCTCACTCACGAGTTCCATCCGGCCGGGCTGCCGCGCCAGCCGCTCCGCGATCGGCCGGGGGAATTGCGCCAGCAGACGGGTTTTGACGAGCGCCTCCCGCTGCATAGTCTGCTGAAAGGAAAGGTTCTTGATGAACATGGCCGCCTGGGCCGCTATGGCCTGGATCAATCGCAGGTCGTCGAGGTCGAATTCCGCTTTCCCGGAAACGGCATCCAGATAGAGGACGCCCAAGACCTCGTCTTTCCAGATCAGCGGGACATACATGGCCGACTGGACCCCGGTCTGGATGAGGCTGGCCGATTTATCGACCCCGCCGGCCGCATCGACCTGCCACAGGCAACCCTTCTTTTGGTTCCGGACATGACGGGCGAGGGTCAAACTGCAGGTCGGTGCCTGGTCTTCCGGCCGGAAAGCCTTGAGGATGAGATCGGACCCGAGCAGGAGGCCGCTGTGCCGGGCGCCCCCCGCGCCCGGGAACGCCCGGTGGAGATGATCCAGGAGGACCGAGGCGAGGGATTCGACGTTATCGATCTCTCCCAGGGACGCGCCCAGCTCGCAGACCGCCGAGAGCCGGAGCCGGATGTTGTCCAGGGACGCACCCGCCAGGAAGAGGTCAGGCATGGATTGACCGGCTTCGACGATCTCGACGGGCTTTTCTTTGAGCGGCGGGTCCAATTTTCCGTCGGCGGCGGGAGGAGGCATGATGTCCGCGTCGACCTTGAGCGTCGTCTTTCCGATTCGGACAACGGACTCCGCGGTCAGTCGGGTCCTTGTTTTGACCTTGATCTTTTTCTGATCGACCCATGTTCCGTTCGTGCTGCCGAGGTCTTCGATCCAAGTTTCGCCGCCTTTGCGTGTCAGACGCGCGTGGCGGCTGGAGACCTCCCCATCGGCCAATCCGATTTGGTCGGGCCCGGGGGGCAACTGCCGCCCGATAAGGACGCTATCGGATTCCTTGATGAACTGCTCGGTAATTCCGGTAGGCCCCGTGCAGGAAATCCTCATCCTGAGATCCTCCCTTGATCCGGTGTCTCGCGGGCATTCTTTGTTCCCACGTTTTGTTGGTTTCCCAATATTTATATATCAGAATTTTGGTGAATGTCAAAACCGATCGAGGCAGCCGCCGCCGAAAATGGAGGTTACTTGAGGGAAATCAACAATTTCGCCCGGTCCGAGCCCAGGATGACCTCGACCCGGGAGGGTTCCAGCGGCTCATGAAAATAGAAGCCCTGGGCGTATTCGCCGTTCAACCACCGCAGAAGCTCCAACTGGTCGGAGGTTTCGACGCCTTCCGCGATGACATCCAGCCCGAGGTTCCGGGCGAGCGTCAGAATCGTCCTCACGATCGCCAGCCCTTCCCCCGAAGGATTGATGACCCTGATGAAGCTCCGGTCGATCTTCAGCCCGTCCACCGTAAGCTTGTTGAGGTAGTTCATAGTCGAATACCCCGTCCCGAAGTCGTCGATGAGGATGCGCACATTCATCCGCCTCAGCTCGTTGAGCAGGCCGGCCGCCCGCTCCGAGTTTTCGATGACCGTGCTTTCGGTGATCTCGAGCTCCAACGTCGAGGGGTTGAGACCCGTCTCTTTCAGGATGCCTTCCACCGTCCCGGTGAAACCTGGGGAAAGCTGCTTGTTGGAAAGGTTCACGCTGATCGACAAGGGGACGTTCTGAGGGAACCTTCTATGCCAATCCGCCATCTGCCGGCACGACTCGCGGAGCACCCACTCTCCGATAGGCACGATCAACCCGGTATCCTCGGCGAGCGGGATGAACTGGCTCGGAGCGATCAGCCCGCGTGACGGGTGCTGCCAGCGGACGAGGGCCTCGAACCCGACGATCTCCCCCGCCTTGAGGCTGACGATCGGCTGGTAGTGGATCAGGAACTCATTCCGCTCCACCGCTCGCCTCAGGTCCGTCTCGAGCTGCAGCAGGTTCACCGCCTGGTCCCGCATGGCCACGTCGAAGACGACGTGCCGCGCCTTCCCTTCGGCCTTGGCCCGATACATGGCCGTGTCGGCGTCGCGGAGAAGGTTCTCCGGCTTGTCACAGCCGGGCCCGGCAATAGCGATGCCGATGCTGACCGTGGCAAAGACCTCGTCCCCCTCGAGGCCGAACGGCTCTCCGATCTCCCGCTGGATCCTCCGGACCGTCGCTTCCACGTCGGCGGGGCCGTTGATGTCCTCAAGGAGCATGGCGAATTCGTCGCCGCCCAGTCTGGCAACGGTGTCCCCAAAGCGGACGCACTTCAGCAGCCTCCGGGCGACGGAAACGAGCATCTGGTCGCCCTTCCTGTGCCCCAGGCTGTCGTTGACGTTTTTGAAGCGGTCGAGGTCGATGCAGAGGAGCGCGAACGAGGTATTTTTCCGCCTCCGAATGCGGGCGAAGGAGACGCCGAGCCTGTCCAGGAAGAGCGCCCGGTTCGCCAGATTCGTCAATGGGTCATGAAAAGCGTCGAGAAGGAGCTGCTCCTCGAGGGACTTGGACTCGGTGATGTCGATCCAGTAGCCCACGATCTCCCCGTTCCCGCCGTTCCCTCCCGGAGCGAATCTCAGCTCGTCGCGCAGCCACCGATAGCTTCCGTCCTTATGTCTCATCCGGACATCGTGGACGAGATGTCCCACCTCAAGAAGGCATTGAAGCGCGGCCGAAAGCTCCTCGCGGTCCTCCGGATGGACCTTCTCCAACCAGGACCCCGTGTCATCAAGGAAGTCGCGCGGCTCGTAGCCGAGGAGGGTCTTGACGCTGTCGCTGATAAAAGTGGCCGGATAGCCGGCGCCGGGCCGGCAGCTGAAGATGATGCCCGAGCTCGAGGCCAGGAGATGGTCCAGGCGCGTCCTGGCGGCAAGTGCATGTTGTTCGGCTTCGACCGCCCTTTTCCTCCAGGTGCGAAGGTCGCCGCCGGACCGCGGGCGGAGAGGATCTCCCGGAATGGAGGCCGGGCCCCGGACGCGGGAAACAGCCGGGCCCCTGGCCGGGCTCAAGATGCGCGGATCGGCGGCAATGGACGGTCTCTTCCGGGCCTTGATGTTCGGTGCTTTCATATCTCTAAAAATTCGGCTCTGCCTTCTTTTAGTCGGCCGGTCTGTTTGAAAATTGGATAATTCCAGAACGGGGGCATGCCGGCAATCCCCCCTGGGGATGGTTTCCAGGGGTGATTTTCCTTCCCTCCGCCTCACCCCAAGGGGTGATAAGGGTGACCAGCCGGATAAAACGTATAATGAAATCGACTTGACAATCCGCTGAATCGTAAGTAATAATTAACATCTGTAAGTCCTGGTTAACATCAACATGACCCTCGAAACCATTCTGGACGGGATCCTCGACTCGAGGACGAAGGTCAGGGTCATCCGCCTTTTCGTGTCCCGGACGGAGGCATTCACGGCTTCCGGGAGGGAGATCGCCAAATGGACCGCCCTCTCTCCTCCCGCGGCCCACGCCGCCCTGAAGGACCTCCTGGACCGGAAGGTCCTCAAACGGGAGATCCTCGGCAAGCAGCACCTCTACAGCCTCGACCGCTCCGGCCGGATCGTCAGGGACATTCTCATGCCTGCTTTTCGCAAGGAGGGCGCGCTCAAGGAGGACATCCGAAATTTCCTGCTTCGGAGGATCGAGGACGCGGAAGCGGCGGATCTTATCGTTTCTCTTGTCTTATATGGAAGCCTGGCCATGGGAAAAACCCATGTAGCCAGCGACTGCGACATCGCCGTCGTGGCCATACACCCGAAGGCCAAAGAGCGGCTGGAAAAACTCTTTCAGGACGGGATCATAGGCGAGTTTCACTCGGAATTCGGGATCCACCTCGATCCTTACGTCCAGACCATCGAGGAGTTCAGAACGAAGATGAAGAATAAGCGGTCCCCCATATCGACGCTGATGCTGGGTTATGAGATAATCCTGGGCAAGGACCCCATCGAGATCGGATGACATGACGCCCAGGACGGCCAGATTCAGGGAAGAGGACCGAAGCGCCGCCATCGATTATTTCAACAAGGCGGAAGACAACCATAAGGCCATGCTGTCGGCCTTCACCGCCCGCCACTTTAACGCGGCCGGCACCCTGGCTCTTCAGTGCGCCATCTCCTCGGCGGACGCGCTAGGCGTCTATTTCAGAGGGGTCCGGTCCGTATCCAAGGACGACCTGGACATCTGCGAATTGATCGCCACGATCCCTTTGCCCGAAGCCAAGGACAGATCGGGTCTCCTCAGGCGGATCATCGGGAAGAAGAACCTCATCCAATACGAACGCCGGAACATCTCGGCGAAAGAGTCCGAGGAATTGGCCAAGGCGGCGTCCCGGTTCTACCAGTGGGCCTGCTCCCTGGCCCGGCCGGTTTGAGGACCTCTTGAAATTCAGGTCAAAAGGAATACCCATGAAAAGCTCGAAACTCGCGTATGTTGCGTGGCTCCTGGCCGTCGCCCTCCCCTGCTTCGCCCAACCCCAGGGCCAGCTCATGGAAGACGAACAGAACACGATCGAGGTCGTGAAAAGGACCCAGAACTCGGTCGTCTTCATCACCAACATCCAGCTCATCCGCGACTTCTTCTTTTCCTCCGAGGAGGCCGTCCCCCGGGGCAGCGGGTCTGGGTTCGTCTGGGACGACAAGGGCCACATTGTCACCAACTACCACGTCATCGAGGACGGGGACATCTTCAATGTGACCCTGCCCAGCCAGGAGCAGAGGCGGGCCCGGCTCGTCGGCAAGGAGCCGAACAAGGACATCGCCGTGCTCAGGATCGAGGGAAACCTGGGCGGCCTGTTCCCCGTCGTGGCAGGTTCCTCCAGGGACCTCCAGGTCGGCCAGAAGGTCATCGCCATCGGCAATCCGTTCGGCTTCGACCACACCGTGACCAAGGGGATCGTGAGCGCCCTCGGCCGGAACATGCCGGGCGCGGGCGGGGTGACTATTCGGGACATG
>JALHVH010000112.1 GCA_022867105.1 Candidatus Aminicenantota bacterium | reverse complement strand
GGATCATTTCCGCCAGGACGCCGGATTCCAGGTTGAGCATCGTTTCTCCCATCTCTTTGGTCCCGGCGGCTCCATATCCCCTATAGTGGTTCGGCTGGGAGGCGTACCACCAGATCCCCGCATAGGCGTGCTTGAGGCCGGCGAGCCGCTTCTGGTCCTCCCCGCTCTGGTCATTGGCCCGGTCCATGTGGACCAGGTCCGGGCGGTGGGCGAGCATGGAGGATGTCTCTTCCTCCCCGGCGTGACCGTCGAGGGTCGTCTTGCGCATCTTCTTCAGCGCGTCGGCCACGGACGAATCGTCCGAGGGGTCATACAGGAAGACCGCATAATCTTTTTTAGCGGCGAGCTGGACCTGGCAGAAATACTGGAGGAACTGGTCGTTACCGCCGTGCCCGTTGACCAGGATGATCTTCTTGATGCCGTTACGGGCGAGTTCGTCGCAGGTCTCCTGGAGCAGGTCCAGCATGGTGCGAACGCTGTAAGCGATCGTCCCGGGCTGGTGCTTAGCTTCGAAAATCTGTCCGAAATAATATTGCGGAAAGACGATCGTATATTCCTTTGCCGCCGCGCGGAGCGAAAGCTCCCGGCAGTCGAGAAGGTCGGTGCCCAGCGGGAGATGGGGGCCGTGCTTTTCCAGGATGCCAACCGGGATGATGCAGGTCCCCCCGGACTTGGCGACGGCCCCGACGAAGTCCGGCGCCGTGAGTTCCTCGTAGCGGACCGAAAACTCCGCGGCCGGCTTCGCAGCCTCCTGGGCGACGGACATTCCGGTCAGGCCGAGGACAGCGGCGGTTGCGGACAGGATAACCAAGAGTCTTGACAAGCGCTTCATGGATGCGATCTCCTCCTCTATCGAATGATCCTCCCATTTATATACCCGGACAATAAATGAGTCAACCGGGATGAGCGACATAAAATGGCCGATAGGACGAGGGTCGGATGTAAGGGTCAAACCTACTCATTTGACAATTTCTGTCAAAAGAGTAGGTTTGACCCTTACCGGCTTGCTCGATAAAATGGGCCCAGGAGGCAACCGATGGACCGACACGCATGGATCGAAGAGTTCCCGGGGGCCGTGACCGTCTGCGACGAAAACGGGACGATCATCGAAATGAACGGAAGATCGGCCCGGACCTTCGCCGGGGATGGCGGGGCGGCCCTCATCGGAAAGAACGTCCTCGACTGCCACCCCGAGCCGGCCCGGACGAAGCTCACGGAGATGATGGACGGGCGGCGGACGAACGTCTACACGATCGAGAAGAACGGCGCCAAGAAATTGATCTACCAGGCGCCTTGGTTCCGGGACGGGAAGTACGGGGGGTTCGTCGAGCTTTCGCTCGAGGTCCCTCTCGAAATGCCGCATTTCGTGCGAACAAGCAGGTAGGGGTCAAACCTACAGTCTTAACAGTTTAGCAGTTTGTTAAGACTATAGGTTTGACCCCTACGGGTTTGACCTCGACCTGTTCCTGTGTTATTGATATCATCCGGACGTAAATCCCCTGGGAAAATCGCAAACACATGATCGGCCGGACCCTGAAACAATACAAGGTCGAAAGCGTGCTCGGCAAGGGCGGCATGGGCATCGTCTACCGAGCGCGGGACACCAAGCTCCAGCGGCCCGTGGCCCTGAAACTCCTCAAGCCTGAGCTCGTATCGAACGCGGACCGCAAGGCCAGGTTCCTGCGCGAGGCCCGCTCCGCGGCGGCCGTCTCCCATCCCTCCATCGCCCAGGTCTATGACATCGACGAGGACGACGGGACCACGTTCATCGCCATGGAATATGTGGACGGGCGGACCGTCACCCGGCTCGTCGCCGACGGCGAGTTGGACCTCCTCGGCGCGGTGGAGATCGCCCTCCAGGTCGCCGAAGGCCTGGCCAAGGCGCACGAAGCGAACATCATCCACCGGGACATCAAGTCGGACAACATCATGGTCACCAGGGAGGGGCACGCCAAGCTCCTGGACTTCGGCCTGGCCAAGCTCCTGGAGTCCATCCCCGAGGACGCCGGGAAGGACACGGGGGGCGCCGTTCCGCCCGGCCGGACCCTGACGATCGGACAGGCGCAGACCATCGCCGGGGCGGTGATGGGGACGGTCAACTACATGAGCCCCGAACAGGCCAGGGGACAGGACCTGGACCCGCGGAGCGACATATTTTCCCTCGGAGTCGTCCTCTACGAGATGGCGACGGCAGAGCTCCCCTTCAAAGGGGACACGTTCCTGGACACGCTGCACTCGATCGCTTACGAAGAGCCCAGGGCCGTGACGATCGTGCGCAAGAACCTCCCTCCTCAGCTCCACCAGATCGTCTTCCGCTGCCTGAGGAAGCGCCGCGAGGACCGCTATCCGGACGCCCGGGCTTTGGCGGCCGACCTCAAGCATCTGAAACATGATATCGAGTCCGGGGCCCGGCTCTCCCTGCCGCCGGGGCAAAGGTTGCGGGGGTGGCTGGAGGGGCTGCCTACGGCCCTCCCCTTCGGACGGAACGGCATGATCATCCTGGCGGTCGCCGTCGTCGCGGCCGTCATTCTTATCTTCACAAGGATCGAATGGGCCAACCTGATGAGCACCGGCATCATAGTGCTCGTCGCGTATAGGATCGTCCGGAACAGGAAGCGCCGGATGCTCCAGGGATTCACCAAGAAGGTCTCCGCCCTCCCGGAGGTCAAGGCCGTCATCCTCAAGGGCGATCTGGTGACGGTGGTCATGGACAAGGCCCCCGCCAAGACCTACATCAGGATCACCAGCCTCATCGACGCGATCAACAAGAAGCTTTTCCTGGGCAAGCCGGTCACCGGTGTGATCAAGGACGACCTCGACGACCGGGAATTCCAAAACATGCTGAGGG
>JALHVH010000010.1 GCA_022867105.1 Candidatus Aminicenantota bacterium | reverse complement strand
TTCTCATAACTGCATTCCGTGCTCTTCAAGTAAGCCTCGGGCTTGCCGGAAAAGATGTTCTCCACGTCCTCAGTCATCCCGCCGCAGGTGCTCATGTAGAGGGCATTGATCAGCTCTCCCCGATATCGGGCCACCTCCCCCCTCGTCTCGTCGACCGCCCGGGTGCTCAAGGGCCTTTCAGCGTCCAACCCTCCATAAACCTGCGAGGAAGGCGTGTCGCTCAGGTCATATCCCAGCGCCCTGTATTGGCCCATGTTCTTGAAGGCGTAGGTCCGCGCGGCCACGGCCTGGGCCTTGAGCGCCTCGATCTCTCCGAATTGGTCGGGAGAGAGCTCCCCGGGGACGACACCCTTGAGATAATCTTCCAGGTTCAGGAGGTTGACGAGGACGATCCCTTTCGGAGTGCTCCGGAGAATGAGGATCCCCCTGTATTTCCGGCCGTTGAAGGACAAGACGCTTTGGGGCTGGCTCGGGATAAAATAGAGGACCGAATCCCGGCTCAGAGACTGGAGCGCGTTCTCGATGAGGATCCAATGAGGTTTGGACTCTTCCAGCGTCACGACCTCCCTCACGACCCAGACGTCCTTAAAGCCCAGGGTGTTCAGCCTGCCGACCCCTGCCAGGGCATCTCCCCGAGTCAGAAAGTCCCCCACCTTGACCTGGAAAACTCCTCCCGATCCGGCCTCCCTGGCCTCCTCGACGAAGACCCTGCCGATCGTTTTTTCCCTGAGGGAGAAGGCGATCTTCTCCGCTTCCTTACCGTCATTGGTCTGAGCGACCAGAAGGACGAATTTCTCAGTGAGGGCTTCGCGTTCTCCCTTGATCCTGGCCTCCTCGATGTCATCGCCCAGAAGCGTGTAGCCCCCGTTCACCTCATAGACCTTCATCCCCGAGGACGACCCGATGAGGAGGTCCTTGAGGTTCGTTCCCAGGCCGATCCGGATGACCGGGTTTGGGATCAAGAAACCGTGGAAGAAGGTATTTTCCTTTCCGAATTCGATCGGGCGTCCCCCGAAAAAGAAGAGGACGGCGAACATAATAATAAAGTACTTAATATGTCTTATATGCATGGTGATCGACCGCTGACTTTTAAGGAACCTTGATCTATGATAGCAATCGGGTCTCGCAATGTCAAGGGAAAATATCAATAGGTGCTACAGCTCTTAACATCTATACAATATCTAGTATCCTTCTCTTGGCCTGAAGAGCCAACACCATAGCGGACCGAACAGCGGCTGTCAACAGCAAGTCTAAGAATGTCGGTATTTCTTTTCGCGTGAGAAGGAATTCCAGGCTCGGGGCGCGCCCTCCGTCGGCCGCGGCCTGTCCCGGCGAGCCAGGCCGCTTCGGCTCCGGGCTCCGCTCTCCTCTCCCTCCGGTCTAGGACCCGTGCCCGCTCCGCCCTTCAACTACCTCCTCCGGGCATCGCCGCTGCACCATTGTCTATATCACACGAAAAGAAATGCGATTCTTTTAATTTTGGCAAGGCTTGGGGGCTTGGACGGGATGGATTGAGCCGACCTATTATTCTGATTTTTTTGTAATTCGGGCCGCCCAACCTCCGCCCGGGGCAAGGCTGAGCTTGATGACGTCTCCTCTGCCAACGTGCCGGACCTCTTTCCTGTAATCCGAGGCGTACCTGTCGGCATTGGCCCCGTCGACGTAAATTTCCGCCTCATAGGTCCCGTCGTCCAGGAAATCGAGTTTGATCTCGAGCGTCCTCGGCGTCCAGTCGGTCATGGCACCGACATACCAATCCCGGCCGCTCTTCCGGGCCACGGCCAAATAGTCGCCCACCTTGGCGTCTAAAGCCCTTGTTTCGTCCCAGACCGTCGGCACCGCGGAAAGAAAGGACATGACCTCCGGCTCGCGCTCGTAGCTCGAAGGGGAATCACAAAGCATCTGGAGAGGGCTTTCATAAACCACATACATGGCCAGCTGGTGACATCTCGTCCCTTGGCTCATGGGAACGTCGAAAACGGTCCTGAACGGCTTCTCCTGCGCATTCCGCATGGCCCCGGGCGTATAGTCCATCGGCCCCGCCAGCATCCGGATAAAGGGGATCAGGAGGTCATGCTCGGGGGTGACCGTGGCGCTCCATTTGCTGTATTCGAGCCCCATGACCCCCTCGTTGGTCAGGACGTTGGGATAGGTCCGGCGCATGCCGGTCGGCTTGTGGGCCCCGTGGAAGTCGACGA
>JALHVH010000111.1 GCA_022867105.1 Candidatus Aminicenantota bacterium | reverse complement strand
CAGAGGAGAAGGCATGCCGTCGGCAGGACGGACGGGACGAGGACGCGTTCCGCGGGCGCTTTTCCCCGATCAAACATATGATGTCCTGGTCTTCGGACACACGCACAAGGCCGAGGTCCGGAGGGAGGGGGGCGTTGTGGTTGTCAACCCGGGGGAGGCCGGTGGTTGGCTCCACGGCAGGAGCACGGCAGCCTTTCTAAGGACGGGAACAAAAAAAACGGGGACGCGTATCATGGGCGCCTCCCCGAATATTGAAGTCGATATCATCGCGGTTTGAACCTGTCGCCGAGGAACATGATGGAAAGAAATGGCCAAGAACATCTCCAATCGTTATAAGCCGGGCTGGCAGCAGGTCCGCAAACCCCTGCCCCCCGTCCTCAAGCGGGACCGGACGCCGCCCGGTCAAGATCGGAACTCGAAAAAAGGACCTTCGCGGTCGCCGAAAAGCGGCCGGTGAAATGTGGCTGCAGCCTTTAGGCTGCGCTGGGCCCATGACCGCCAGGCGGTGCAGGAAAAAGACTCAGGCTGAAGCCTGAGACCACAGTCTAAGACGACAATAAGGGCTCTTTCTCTTCGCCTGTCAAGCCGTGTCACCTCATATAACCATGTTACCGAAACGGTAGTCATTGCATCACTAAAAATGATACCGAAGAAGGATCGATCTTTTTACCATCGACTCGCTCCTTGCGCTCCAGTCTCATCACCGGTTGGAAGAAGTTCTTGTAGAGCCGCAGTTCGTTGCGGTACAGGTCATTGATCAGGTCAAGCTCTGCGGAGAGGCTGTGGGCATACTCCCCGGCCGTCTCTGCTTCCGGGGCAGGAATTCCCCGTTAAGGAGGCCGGCTATCTTCCGGAGGACCGACTTACGGGCCATGCCCGTATTACGGCAGTACTCATCCAAGAGCGCGCTTTTCCCCCTCTTCCGGGCCCTGAGATACCGTCCCAAGAGGGCTTTCAGATACTGTTCGCGAGATCGCATGTCCATCCTATGCATGTCACCCTATCCTTTATGGGATTTGGGTAACATATTACGTGATTCAATGCGGCGACTTGACATCCTTTCGCGTCATGATCTATCATCCCTGAAGATTGGACGAGGAAAAACAGGTTCCTAATTGTTCACGCGTCCTTTGCTTTCGATCAGGAATTTCTTATCCATTGAATCCTTGGGTGTCGGGTGATAGCCACAGGGATCAAGAATGACTATTGCCTCACAGATCGCCTTTGTCTTCTGCATCGCCAGCGCCGTCCTTCTTTGGGCATCAACCTTGGGTTACCTGCTGGTTCTTGAACTGCTCATCGTATTGAAACGCCGGCACTCTCGCTCCGATCCAGACCTCCCTGCCGTTGCCGCCGTTGTTCCTGTACTGAATGAAGAAAGCGCCATTGCACGGAAATTGTCAGACCTTAGGCGCTGCCTCTATCCCCCCGACAGGATCCGGTGGCTGATCGTTGATGGAGGTTCTCGAGACCGGACCGTTGATATCGTGAAGGAGGCGATCTCCCGGGGCGACAAGATTGAGCTCATCTCTCTCCCGGACGCAAGGACGAAAGCTGAACAGGTTCGTCGGGCTCTATCTTTCATTTCGGAAGAAATTATCATCTTGACCGACGCGGACTCTTCCCTTGACCCTGCCTGTATTGGAGAACTCGTTCACGCCCTTTCCATTGACGCCAAGACCGGGCTTGTCGGGACCACAGTGAAGCCCGAAACCAGACTTCAGGAGGAACAGATCCATTGGCGATTTCTGAACCTTTTCTGGTGGCTCGAGGGCGAAGCCTTATCGTGCGCCGGTCTGTCCGGCGTCTGCTATGCGGCTAGGCGCGAAGTCCTTTCGTCCCTGGCCCCCGATGCCAGAGCCGAAGATACACATCTTGGGCTTTCGGCCTGTCGGCTCGGGTTCGGCGTGAAATTGAGCCGGAGGGCCCTGGCCACGGAGCTCCGCGTACCCCAGAACGCAGCAGAATTTCTATACTATCGGCGGCGAAGGGGATCCTGTTATCTGGCGGAATTCCAGAAAGGGACAGCGGCAGTTAAGGAATGGCGATGGAGGTTTGCCCGCTCGGCTCGGCTCTGGCAACTCCAGGGAACTCCCTGGCTGAGCCTGGTGGCTTTCCTCTCGGGAGCTCTGCTCTTGACCACTCGATACTGGCTGGTGCCGTGCCTCATTTCCCTTGCTTTCGGCGTGCCGCTCCTTCTTCTCTCGGCCGTGCTTTCCCGCAGGTCGCAGGACCGCACTCCCTGGCCGAGGCTTTTCTGGGCGACTGGCCGGTTCGCCATCCTTTTCTTGGCTTCGCTCGTTTTGCTGAAAAAGTTCCTCCCGGAGCAGGGGCCGATTGGAGGCAGGACATGAGCCGATGGTCCTCCTTCGGCATCGGAGTCCGATTCCTCAGCCATTATTTCCGCGACCTTCATCCCTATGAAGTCTCCGCGCAGATATGGAACTCCTGCGACCAAAAATGCGTGTACTGTCGCTGTCCCAATGTGAAGACATCGCTGATGACGACGGAACAATGGATGGCTGTCATTTGCAGGCTGCGTGCATTGGGAACCATCCGCATCAAGTTTCAAGGAGGAGAACCCACCCTGAAACCTGATTTTCCAGTTCTTTGCCGGACAGCAAAGGCCGCGGGATTGATTACGGCCGTTGTTTCCAACGGAATTTCCATAGCCGCTCAGCCTGAGCTGTTGGAGGGGTTGGACGAGCTGGTCATCAGCCTGGATTCGATACGACCTGAAGTCAATGATGGACTCCGGGGCAAGGGAGCATTCGCCGGAGCCAGGAAGGCCATTGATCTGGCCCTCTCCCGAGGAATTCGGACTTACGTGAACATGGCGTTGACCCAAAAAAACCTGGAAGATCTGGATTCGCTGCTTGTTTTTTGCGAGGGCAGGGGGATGAGGATGAACGCCCAGCCTATTAAGTTCGGGACGGAGTATTATGATGAAGGCGCACGCTCGATCGCACTAACCCCCGAACAAATCCGGAATGTTCACCGACAACTCTCGTCCTGGAAAAAGCAGGGACGCGGATTGATGTTCTCGCCCCAGGCTTATCGGAAAGCCCTGGAATGGCCCGACCTAAATAAAAATACAATCCAGAGTTCGGGATACTCTAAGTGCATGGCGGGCCGTTACTACTTCCACATCGATCCCGATGGAGATGTCATTCCCTGCATTCCCCACGGCGGGGGCTTCTCGCCGAAGAATGTTCTCCGGGACGGAGTCGACGAGGCTCTGCGGCACGCACGATATCACAAGTGCGGAGACTGCTGGTCGGCGTATCTGAACGAGCGGAAATCCCTTTACGCGCTCCGCGCCTCAGCGCTTCGGGAATTTATTAAAAGGAAATGACGGGGTGTTT
>JALHVH010000110.1 GCA_022867105.1 Candidatus Aminicenantota bacterium | reverse complement strand
GTCCAGGACCTCCTCGCGGCGCTTCCCGCTCTGGAACAGGTCCTCGAGTTTCTTGAAAACCTGCCTCGTCCTGGACAGCTTTTCCCGGAGATTTCCCAACACGGCAGGAACATTGTATTTTTCAAAGCCCCGAATGTCAATCAGGCCTGCCTAGCCCGTCCCGGCCTTTTATGCTACATTGAAGTCCGATGAGCGACACGATCTGGATGGTGAGCCCGCCGCGCCCGGAGGCCGAAACCCTGTCCGTGGAGCTGGGGATCCCCCTGGAGATCGCCCGGGTCCTCACCAACCGAGACATCCTGGACGTCCCCATGGCCCGGGAGTTCCTCTTCGGGGGACTGGACGGGCTCCACGATCCTTACCTGATGGCCGGGATGGCGGAGGCCGTCGCCAGGGTCAACAAGGCCATTGAGAAGGGGGAACGGATCCTCATCTTCGGCGATTACGACGTGGACGGGGTCCTTTCCGTGGTCATGCTTCATAAAGCCCTGGCGTCGCTGGGGGCTCATGTGGATTATTTTATCCCGGAAAGGCTTAAGGACGGTTACGGGATCAAGGATCATCATGTCTCGATCCCTCAGGAGAGGGGGACGAAGCTTGTCATCAGCGTCGACTGCGGGACCAAAGCCGTGGGGTTTGTCGCCGCCGCCAAGGAGAAGGGCATCGACGTGATCGTCACGGACCACCACAAGCCGGGAGACGGCCTTCCCGAGGCCGTCGCGATCCTGAACCCTGTGCTTGCCGGCTCAGGATACCCTGACAAGGGTCTGGCCGGGGTGGGTGTCGTCTTCAAGTTCATCCAGGCCCTCCTGGGCGAAGCGGGAAAGAGTTCCGTCGTTCCGCATTACATGAAGCTCGTCTGCATCGGGACCGTGGCGGACGTGGCCGAGCTTAAGGGAGAGAACAGGCTTTTCGTCAAGCACGGCCTCATGAGCCTGGATAACGTTTCCAACATCGGCCTGAAGAGCCTGATCGATGCCTGCGGTTTGAGCCATAGAAGGATCTCCGTGGGCGACCTCGGCTTCCGTATCGGGCCGCGGATCAATGCCGCCGGACGGATGGGGATGACCGACCTGGCGGTCCGGCTCTTCTTCTCCGATTCTCCCGAGGAATCCCGAGGCCTGGTCAAGCAGCTCGAGGAGTTGAACTCTAAAAGACAGAGGATTGAGGAAAAGATCTTCGACCAGGCCAGGTCCAAGATCGAGGAGAAGGGCCTGGCGGACCGCTACAAGTGCCTGGTCCTGGGAAGCGAGGAGTGGCACCGGGGGGTGATCGGTATCGTGGCCTCCAAGCTCAAGGACCGTTTCCACCGGCCGGTGATCCTGTTCACATACGATGACGGCATGGCGTTCGGCTCGGGGCGGAGCATTCCCGAGTGCCCCCTGATCGACCTCGTCGAAGGCTGCCGGAGGTATTTCCAGAGCTTCGGGGGCCACCGCCTGGCCGTGGGCTGCAGCCTCCGGGTGGACGACATGCCGGCATTCAAGGCCGCCATCAACGAGCTGGCCGGCTCCAGGATCTCGGAGGACGACCTGAAAAAGAAGATTCGGGTCGATACGCCCATCGGGCTCGACTCGATGGATCTCTCCTTCCTCGAACACTATGACCGGCTCGTCCCCTTCGGCGTTGGGAACCCAAAACCGGTCTTTTTGACCGAAGGGGTCGAGGTCATGAGCGAGCCCAAGAAGATGCAGGGCCGGCACGTCAAGTTCTGGGTGAAACAGAACGGCCGGGTGTTCGAAGCCCTGGGATGGGATAAGGCGGATTGGGCGGGGCTCCTTTCGAGAGGGGACAGGATCGACATCGCCTACACGCTCCACGTTTCCGAATACCTGGGGGAAGAGAAGCTCAGCCTGGCCGTGGAAGACATTCGGAGATAGGGGAGCGGCATGAAGGAGAACGTCCGGTACTTCCTGGCCATAACGGCCAAGTGGGCGGCCGTCGTTTCCCTTCTGGCCATCACCGGCGTCATCGCCTTCCACTTTATCCACAGGCGGCCCGTTCCGGCCGAGCCCCTCGTCGAGCCGGCGCCGGCGGTTCGCCTGCCGGGAGAGAACGTCGATCGGAAGGAGGGCGTCGAGCACGTCCTCTTCAAAGGCGGCCAGGGGAAGATCAGGGTCAAGGCCGACAAATTCTACCTGGGCGAGGACAAGCTCAACCACCTCGAGGGGAACGTTGAGGTGGTGGATTACGGCAAGACGGGGGGCCAAGAGATCATCCTGCTGGCCGACC
>JALHVH010000109.1 GCA_022867105.1 Candidatus Aminicenantota bacterium | reverse complement strand
CGCGGGATAGGGGGCGATGTCCCGGGAGATCAGCGCTTCTCCGGCCTTCTTGTCGACCAAGAGGACGCCGAGGACGGGCGATTCGGACCGCTCGAACCGCTTCAGGAGAAGCTCGGGGACCTGCGGGTCGCGGGCGTATTCCATGCGCAGGTGAACGAGGTCATCGGCCGCGCCGGCGGCCGCCCTCTCAACGAGCTTTGACCTGTCTTCGCGGATCCTCTTCAAGATCTCGCCGGCATGCGCGGCCGCGGACTCGACCAAGGCCCGGATCCCTAAATACTGCCAGCGGGAACGGGCTTCCAGGGTCTCGATATCGTGCCGGGATGCTCCTTCCTGGATGAAGGACAAGGTCTCGTAGATCCCCAGGCTGTTCCGGCCGTCATTGAGGTCGGTCGTGCTGTATCTCTTCATCTCCTCGACGTTTGCCCTGCCCGCGCTCTCCGGCATCCTGGCCCCGCTCGAGGTGTCCACCCCGAGGTCCTCGGTGACGAGGTATTCGTGAAAGGTCAGTTTTTGCTTCTGCAGGACCTTTTCGACCTCGCCGAGGAGCGTTTTTCTGGAGAACTCCTGGAGGCCCGGGGCGATGTTAACGTTGGAGACACACCCGATGGACACCCGGTAATAGTCGTCCCCTTTCTCGTGGACGTCGACGGTCATCTCGGGCATCCAGGCCTGGAAGACGCGGTGGATGGCCTTGACGCTTTCGGCTTCCATCTTGACATGGTCACGATTGAGGTCGAGCCCGATCTCGTTCTCTCGGACATCATGGAAGTTGCCGTAAGGGTTGGCCTGGGGAATGACGAGGACGTTGATCTTCTTGAGGAGCGGCTCCAGATCGCCGAAGGCGATGTCCCGGATGAGCCTGAGCGCGGCCTCCTTGGCGGACTGCTCATTCCCGTGCTGGGATGCGGTCAAAAGCAGGGTCGGCTTCTCCCGGTTGAAGGTCGTCGGGGAGGCCGCCCCCTCCTCGGTCAGGATGCACAGGAAGATATCATGGGCCGGGTAGTCCTCGACGTCCTTCGTTTCTCCTATGATCCGGACCGCCATCTCTTTGGACGCGGCATCCGCGAGGCTGAGGAACCTCGCGATGTCCTCGTTCTGGCTGTAAGCGCGGTAGTTCACCTCCTCTGCCGGCGTCTTTGGGTTCTGCGCCAAAGCCAAAACATTCACCAGAGCCATCGTGCTCATCAAGACCGTCGCCCATCTTAAGATCTTCTTTTTCAACACAAGACCTCCCTATTTATTTCCGCACGGCTGGGCCCGAACAAGAAATGCGGCATGGCATACGCGCCCGCCGGGGCCCGCGGCTATTTCTTCTCGTCAAGGGTGGCGGGATTGAACTTCAAGACGATGTCTCGGACCTGGCCGGACCGCAGGACGCGGAACTTCGTTTCGGTCCCCCAGCCGAACCCCGCCAGATACGTCCGGAGCTCGTTGATGTCTGAGAAGGGCTTACCGTTTACGGACATGACCACGTCGCCCTTCTCGAACTCTGCCCCCTTGGCGGCGCCGTCCGTGGGTTTGGCGTCCACGACCAGGTTCTAGAGGGCTTCGAACTTTTTAAAGATAAGGCCAACGGACGGATAAGCCGGATTCGCCTCTTCCTCCATGCCCCAGATATAATCCCCAAGGCTTCGGACCGCCGTTATGGTCTTCATGTCTTTGGGAACGCTTACCGGGATCACTGTCCGGAATGCCAGGCGGCTCCGTTCGAAGGCACGGCGGTTGATTCCGAGGTTGTAGAGGAGATGTCCGGAGCCCGCAAAGACAACCATCCTGCGCCCTTCCATCTCCGCGCCGCGCAGGGTGTTCGCGGCCATGACCGCGTCCCAGGCCGACTGCGCGCGGTAAAGGCCGTCAAAAACCATGTCCAACCCGGCTCCCTTCATTTGGGGAGGGAGGTCGGCGGTCTCGAAAACGGCCCTGATCAAAGCCCGGTGGTCCTGGTTCGTCAGGTCCGGCACCCCGGGAAAATAGGCCTTCTCCTCCGCCGTGAGGGCGTCCCAGCCCCTCATCCGGATTTTGGTGATCACCTCCCGGGGAACGTTGAGGGCGTAGACGGGAAGCCTGTGCTCCCTGGCGAAATCGAAGATCTTTTCGTAGAACCCGAAGTTGAAGTTCCAATGGACATACCAGCCGACCTCGCGGATGAACTCCTCCTTGGTCAGGAGCCCAAGGCTCCATCGGTTCAAGGTTTTTTGGCAGGCGACAGGGAGCATTTCCAAGCCGACGCCGAGGTCGCGATCCTGGGCATAGAGAGCCTCGAGGACCTTGAACTCGACGTCATGCATGGGCAAGGAGTCGTGGGTCTCGCCAACGTAGATGATCCGGATTCCCTTCAGCTCCGCGATCATCCGGTCAAAGGAGATGGCCCCTCCGGACGCGGCGGAATAGAGGACGCGCGGCGCGACCTCGACCGTCTTATCCTTGAGCCGCGGGTCCCCGATCTTCAGGGTCAGGGTCGGGTCGGGCTTTTCGACGGACAGGGCGGGAAAAGCCATGAACATCCCCATGAGCATCCAAGGAACACGTTTCTTCATGTCCGTCATTTTACTCTTTTGCCGTTGCTATGAAAAGCGGCCCGGCCGGGTCCCGGTTCCGGCTCCGTTCCTTGACAATTTCCCGGAAAGGTCTAAAATCTCATTCCCCACGGGCGTTCCGCTAGGAGAATGTGGCCATGGATTCCCGAACGGTTCAAACGGACCAGCCCCTCGAATCGAAGAGGACGGTGCGGACGTTCGCCCTGGCTTCCTTCTTGAATGATATGGGTTCGGACATCATCTATCCCATCTGGCCGCTCTTCGTGACACAGGTCCTCAAGGCCAACATGGCCGCCCTCGGTTTCCTGGACGGCTTGGGAGAGGCCATCGTCTCCATTTCCCAGGCCCTGGCCGGCTATTGGTCGGACAGGGTCCGCAAACGCAAGGTCTTCATCTGGATGGGATATCTCTGCGGCGGCTTCTCGCGGCTCGGATACGCGGCTTCCTCCGCCTGGCAGCACCTCATCCCCTTCCGCATCCTGGACCGGGCGGGCAAGATCCGCTCCGCGCCCCGCGACGCGACGATCGCCGACATCTCGACGGACGCTAACAGGGGCCGGAATTTCGGCCTCATGCGGGCCATGGACAACGGCGGGGCTGTCGTCGGCATTCTCATCTGCATCGCCTTCGTCAACGTCTTGGGCTACAGGCTTCTCTTCGCCCTGGCCGCCGTTCCCGGACTCGCCGCCTCCCTGCTCGTCCTGATGAAGATCAAGGAAAAAAGGGCCGAAGGACTCCAGATCTACAAGGGCCTGGCCCTGAAGGACGTGGACGGGAACTTCGCTCTTTATATCGTCCTGAACGCGGTCTTCGCCCTAGGCGCGTTCACCTACTCCTTCCTCATCATCTACGCCAGGAAATTCGGATTCAAGGTCGCTTTCGTGCCCGTGCTTTATCTCATCTACAGTATTACGGCGTCCCTTCTTTCGCTGCCGTTCGGGAAGCTCGCAGACAGGATCGGACGCAAGCCTGTTCTGTTCTTGGCCTACGCTTTCTGGGCGACCGTCTGTCTGGGGGTCATCCTCATCCGGAGCTACGCCCTCATCGTCCTCGTCTTCGTCGCCTACGGCGTCCATAAGGCCGCTCTCGATCCGGTCCAGAGGACCCTGGTCTGCGAGCTCTCCCCCCCCGCCTTCCGGGCCAGTTGCCTTGGAGGGTTCCAGATGATCATCGGCCTTTGCGCCCTGCCCGCCTCGCTGATCGCAGGACTCCTATGGGAAGGGTTCGGGCCCTTCGCCCCGTTCTATTTTTCCCTCGGCCTGACCGTCATCGCCGGGTCCCTGCTTCTTTTCGTCAGGGAAAAGATCGACAGCTCCGCGAACTGCAAAATTTAATCTTCGTCTCCTAAATATTAAGCATCCCATCTGACAAGAAAATCGGATCGCCGAGAAGGACGGAGGGATGTCCCCGAGTCCTTTAAGGGCGATCCTGCCACTAAGAATCGCTTGACGGTCATTCATGACTTCTTATACGATGAACGACCGTCGAATCTCGAAAGCGCGCGCCCAATATGGTCCTCATTCTGAAATCCGTTCTCGGCGTCATGACGACTCTGTTCGGCTTCTATTATCTCTCCGACATCTTCAAGAACCGCCGCACGTTCTCCGAGGCCCCCTGGGCCGGCCTCTTGGGGACCGGCTTCCTCACAAACCTACTCGACACGCTGGGCATCGGGAGTTTCGCCCAGCAGACGGCCGTCTTCAAGTTCTTCAAGCTGGTGGACGACCGGATCATCCCCGGGACGATGAACGTGGGCAACACCATCCCGACGGTCACCGAAGCCCTGATCTTCATGACCGTCGTCAAGGTCGAGCCCCTGACCCTGGCGGCCATGTCGATCGCCGCCCCCGCCGGCTCCGTGCTCGGGGCCGGGGTCGTCGCGAAGATGCCCCGCCGGAAGATCCAGCTCGGGATGGGATTCGGTCTTCTGGCCGCGGCGTCGATCATGCTGGCCGGGCTCCTGCAATGGATCCCGCCGGGGGGCGAGGCCATCGGCCTCACGGGCTGGAAGCTCATCGTGGCCGTGGTTATGAGCTTTGTTTTCGGCGCTCTACAGACGATCGGCGTCGGCTTCTACGCGCCCTGCATGGCCATGGTTTACGCCCTCGGCATGCACCCCAGGGTAGCCTTCCCGATCATGATGACCGCGACCGCCATGCTTATGGCGGCCGGGAGCGCCCGTTTCGTCAAGGAGGGCGCCGTGGACAGAAAAGCCGCGGTGGCGCTGACCTTGGCCGGGGTCCTCGGCGTTTTCGTCGCCGCCTATATCGTTAAGTCTCTGCCCCTCGTGGTTCTCAAGTGGGTTGTGATGGGTGTCGTCCTCTACACGGCCGTATGGATGTTCCTGTCGGCAAGACAGAAGGACCGGGACTAATCCTCTTCCTCGGGCCTGATCCGGCCTTCCTTGACGGCGTCGGCGATGATCTTCTGCTGGATGTGGCTGGGAGCTTCCTCGTAGTGGGAGAACTCCATGAGGAAGGAGCCGCGGCCGCCCGTGATCGAGGTCAGGTTGGGTTCGAAGTCGAGCATTTCGGACATCGGGACGGACGCTTTGAGGACCCTCATGCTGCCCTTCTGCTCCATGCCCTGGACCTTCCCCCGCCTGCCGTTGAGATTGCCCATGATGTCGCCCATGTAGGCCTCGGGCGTGTAGACTTCGACGTTCATGACCGGTTCGATAATGGTCGGCTTGGCTTCCTTCATGGCCTTCTTGAAGGCTTTCGAGGCGGCAATCTTGAAGGCGATATCGGACGAATCCACGTCGTGGTAGGACCCGTCGTAGAGGATGACTTTGAAGTCCACCACCGGGTAGCCGGCCAGGACGCCCTTCTTGCGGGACTCGAGGATGCCCTTCTCGACCGAGGGAATGAAGTTCCGGGGGATGGACCCGCCGAAGATCTTGTCCTCGAACTCGAAGTCTTCGCCGCGGGGCAGGGGCTCCATCTTGATCCAGACGTCGCCGAATTGGCCGCGGCCGCCCGTCTGCTTCTTGTGACGGCCCTGGACGTCGGCCCGGCCCTTGATGGTCTCCTTGTAGGAGATCTTCGGCGGCTT
>JALHVH010000009.1 GCA_022867105.1 Candidatus Aminicenantota bacterium | reverse complement strand
TGCCATTGACTCCGTGGTCGCGGCGAAGGGCGACATCTATGCCCAGGACGAACTGAAGAAGCTGAACGATGACATGACTGCCGCCAACGACGAAGTCACTGCCCAGTCCAAGAAGTTCTTCAAGAAGTTCGGCAAGGTCAAAGAAATGCTGGCCACGATCGTCACCGACGCCGACGCCGTCAAGGCCCTTATTCCCGCCAGGATCGAGGAAGCCAAGAACGCCGCCGTCCAGGCCCAGACCGAAGCCAAGGCCGCTGTTGACGAAGCCAAGGCCCTTCTTGAGAAGGCCCCCAAGGGTAAGGGCACCAAGGCCGACATCGAAGCCATGAAGGCCGACCTCGCCGGCATCGAGGCCTCCCTCGCCGAGGTCCAGACCGCCATCGACGGCCAGGATTATTTCGGCGCCAAGGACAAGGCCGTTGTCGTCAAGGAAAAGGCCACGGTCATTTGCGACCAGGTCAAGGCCGCCATCGAGAAGGTCAAAGGCAAGTAAGCCCGCTCTAGGACAGAGATTTTTTATTTTGTGAGATATCGAAGAATTGTTCTATATATCCTAGCTGTTTATCTCACAGGTTGTAAGGCACCACCGGTTCCTCCGGAGGTCAAAAGAGCTGCCATCCAGGAGCAACAACTCTGGAAGGCCGGTGCTTCTGTCTACGCCCCCCGGGAGTACGAGGGGTATCTGGAGAAGATCAAACAGGCGGGGCAGGCCTTTGCAAAAGAGAACCTGAAGCTGGGCTGGTTCAGAAGGTACGACCTTCTCCGCGAGCGGTTCCGGACGACGATCGATTCCGGGGACGCCATCCTTTCCGGGATCCGGCGGGAAAAGGAAGAACGAGCGGGCCGGATCCAGGTCGAGACCGCCGCCCTCCAAAAGCGGCTGTCCACCCTCAGCGAAATCACCCTTTCCCTCAATGAGCGGGGCCGGGCCCGCCAACGTCTATCTCAAGCGGGGGTCATGCTTAAGGAGGCCGGACTGATGGCCGGCCACGCCAAGTTCGACCAGGCCGACGGCATGCTGAGGAACGTCCGGGACGTCATCAAGGAAGCGGAGGGCGTATGCCTGCGGCTTCTCAACCGGTACATGGACGAGCACCAGGTCGATTCCTGGAGGCGGATGGCCGAAGAGACGGTCGCCGAATCCAGGGCTAAAGGCATCACGGCCATCGTCATCAGCAAGCTGGAAAAGAGGATGGTCATCTACAAGAAGGGCTTGGCGGTCGCTGAGTTCGACGTCGGGATCGGATTCAACGGGCTTTCCGACAAGCTCCACTCCGGCGACGACGCCACCCCGGAAGGCCGCTATCAGATCACGAAAAAGAACCCCTCCAGCCACTTTTACAAGGCCCTCTTGATCAATTATCCTAACGATGAGGATATGAGGCGTTTCGCCGCCGCCAAACAGAAGAGGGAGATCCCTTATTGGGTCGGGATCGGCGGCCTGGTCGAGATCCACGGCGGAGGGGAGGACAGCTTGACGCGGGGCTGCATATCGGTGGATGACAAGGCCATGGACGAGCTGTTCAATATGGTCCTCGTCGGGACCCCCGTGACCATCGTCGGGACGCTGGATAAGGACGGTTCGATCTTCAAGGCCATCAAGGACGAATGAAGACATGTCCGCAAAACGAGCGGTCCTAATCGGCGTCGAACTGGCTTGTGTCGCGGTCCTGCTCGCGGTCGGATACGGTCATATCCTGGGGTTTCGCGATCTCTCCGGCTGGAGGAAGAACATCCACGAAGCCCCTGGCCAGGCGGACCTGGCCAAGAGCAAAGCCGCGAACGCCCCCCTAAAAAAGAAATTCGATGCGCTCCGCCCGAAAGGCGTCTACATTGTGATCGACACCGGCGCCAACAGGTTCTATTTGAAGAAGGGCGCCGAGATCGTCCGCCAGGGCCTCGTCTCCACGGGGAGCGGTGATATCCTGCCGGACCCGAGCGGCAGGCGGCAATGGGTGTTCGACACGCCGCGGGGGGAATACGCCGTCACATCCAAGGTCGAAAACCCGTACTGGGTAAAACCGGATTGGGCCTTCATCGAAGAGGGCGAACCCATTCCCAAGAACAAGGATGACCGGGTCGTAGGCGGCGAATTGGGCGATTATGCCCTGGGCTTTGGCAACGGCTATTTTCTTCACGGCACGCTTTACACGCGCCTCTTGGGAAGGAATGTGACCCATGGCTGCGTCAGGATCGGGGACGAGGACCTTAAGTTCCTCTTCAGGTCGGCCTCGATAGGCACAAAGATCTACATTTATTAAAGGACCATGCGTCGACGACTTGTTGTTCTTTGGATCGTCGTGCTGAGCGTCGCGGCGACGGTCTTCTGCGCTCCTCAGGAGGACCCCGTCTCGACCTACCGGGAAAACACGTTTCTCGAAGAAGAATACGCCTTGGCCAAGGTCCCAGGCTTCTATTTCCTTTTCGACCTCAAGAACAAAAGGATCGAATTGAAATCCAAGGGGATTGTCTTCAGGACCTGGGAGCCCCAAAGGGTCCGTTTCTGGGGGAGCCCCGTTCCCTTCCGGGCGCTCGTTCTGACGAGAAAGACGGCCCTGACGCTCCCGCAAAGAAGGGTCATCAAGCCCGGCGAGGAAGAAACGGCGCCGAAGCCCCAGGTCAAACCCGGTGAATTCGAGCTCGAAGCCCTGGAAGTCAAGGACATGCCCCGGGTTTTCACCCTGGAGCTGGAAGAAGGGACCACTATTTCCGTGGTCGGCAAAGAAAAAGTGCCGAAAAAGGTTTGGAGTTTTTTAAAATGGCATATTGGAATGCCGCTCAAGACCCTCATGCTCCATCAGAAAAAGCGGCCCATGAGCCTCATCCAGATCAGTTTCGATGATCCGAAGGACGGCCAGGCGCTTTATTGGGCCTTGACGGAAGGCATAAATGGCCTGGTCTGGTTCCCTAACGGATGACTCGGGAGATGACCGGGTGCAATGGAATAGGGCCCGGAGCAAATCCTGGATGAAACAATCATAAGCTTCACACAAAATAATTAAATAAATACTTGACATGTATATGCTCATATTATATATTATAGTATCACTAATAAAGGAGGACGATAATGGCAAAGATTATTGGAATCGATTTAGGAACGACAAATTCCTGCATCGCCATCATGGAAGGCGATAAGACGACCGTCATTCCCAACGAAGAAGGAGGGAGGACGACCCCTTCCGTCGTCGCTTTCACCCCCAAAGGCGAGATCCTGGTCGGACAGGTCGCCAAGAGGCAAAGGGTCACGAACCCCGAAAACACCATTTATTCCATCAAGAGATTCATGGGAAGGCGGTTCTCCGAAGTTGGGCAGGAGATCAAACAGGTCCCCTTCAAGGTCAAGGAAGCCAACAACGGGGGCGTGCAGGTGGATGCCCTCGGCAAGGGATACGCTCCGCCCGAGATCTCGGCTTACATTCTGCAGAAGCTGAAAAAGGCCGCCGAAGACTACCTCGGGGAGAAGGTCGAAAAGGCCGTCATCACGGTCCCGGCCTACTTCAACGACAGCCAGAGGAAGGCCACCAAAGACGCCGGCAAGATCGCCGGGCTCGACGTCGTTCGGATCATTAATGAGCCTACGGCCGCCGCCCTGGCCTACGGCATGGACAAGAAGAAGAATCAGGTCATCGCCGTCTATGATTTCGGAGGCGGGACGTTCGATATCTCCATCCTCGAGGTCGGAGAGGGAGTCGTTGAAGTCAAGTCGACCAACGGCGACACCCATCTCGGAGGCGATGACATCGACCAGAAGATCCAGGACTGGCTGTCCACCGAGTTCCGGAAGGAATCGGGGATCGACCTGACCAGGGACAAGATGGCGCTCCAGAGGCTCAAAGAGGCCGCAGAGAAGGCCAAGATCGAGCTGTCGACGACGATGGAGACAGAGATCAATCTGCCCTTCATCACGGCCGACGCTTCGGGTCCCAAGCACCTTCTCATGAAGATGACCCGGGCCAGGCTCGAGCAGCTCATGGAAGACCTTGTCCAGAGATCGGTCGCTCCCTGCAAGCAAGCCCTCTCCGACGCCAACCTGAAAGCCTCTGATATCGATGAGGTCATCCTCGTCGGCGGCCAGACAAGGGCCCCGCGTATCCAACAGCTGGTCAAGGACCTTTTCGGCAAAGAGCCCAACAAGGGCGTCAACCCGGACGAGGTCGTGGCTGTCGGCGCCGGCATCCAGGCCGCCGTCCTGTCCGGCGAAGTGAAGGACGTCCTTCTTCTCGACGTCACGCCGCTCACGCTCGGTATCGAGACGCTCGGCTCCGTGTTCACCAAGATGATCCCCCGCAACACGACCATCCCGACCAAGAAAACGGAGATCTTCTCGACGGCGTCGGATAACCAACCGAGCGTCGAGATCCACGTCCTTCAGGGCGAACGCGAGTTGGCCACGGCCAATCGGACCCTCGGGAGGTTCCACCTCGATGGCATCCCGCCCTCGCCGCGGGGCGTCCCCAAGATCGAAGTGACCTTCGACATCGACGCCAACGGCATCCTCCATGTCTCGGCCAAGGACATGGGGACGGGCAAGCAGCAGGCCATCACCATCACCGGCCACAGCGGCTTGGACGAAAAGGAGATCGACCGGATGGTCAAGGATGCCGAGGCCCACTCGGATGAGGACAGGAAGCGCCGGGAGGTCATCGACGCCAAGAACCAGGCCGACCAATTGATCTACAGCCTGGAGAAGCTCCTCAAGGAGAACAAGGACAAGATCCCCGGTACCAACGCTGAAAAGGTCAAAGAGGAGATCGAGAACACCAAGAAGGCCATGGAGACTGAGAACGCGGACACGATCCGGAACGCCATAGAAGCCCTTTCCAACGCCTCGCATAAGCTGACAGAAATCCTCTACCAACAGGCCGGTCCGCAGGCGCCGTCCGATGCCGGCCAGGCGCGACAACAGTCCTCCCCCCACGACGGCGGCGGCTCTCCCTCCGGCGGTCCCGAGGAGGAGGTCATAGACGCGGAGGTTGTGGACGACGACAAAAAGAACTAAACTGGACCCATGAACTGCGGGAAGCCGGCCCGGCCGGCTCCCCTGAGATGAACGCATGGCCAAAGATTATTACGAGGTCCTTGGGGTCCCCCGAAGCTCCTCCCAACCTGAGATCAAGAAGGCCTACCGGAGGCTCGCCCGCAAGTACCACCCCGACCTGAACCCCGGGGACAAGACTTCGGAAGCCAAGTTCAAGGAGATCCAGGAGGCTTATTCGGTCCTCATCGACCCTAAGAAGAAGGCCCAGTACGATCAGTTCGGTTTCGCCGGCGACATGCCGCCGGGCGGGGGCGGTCCACGCGGCCCATCCGGAAGCGGTTTCGAGGGGTTCGATTTTTCAGATTACGGGACCTCTTCGTTCAAGGATTTCTTTGAGAACCTCTTCGGTGGAGGCGGCGCGGCCAGGTCCCGGGAGGCGGTCCCCAACGAACGCGGAGAGGACCTCCACTACACGATGAACATCGGTTTCAAGGACGCCATCAACGGAGTCCAGACCCGCATCCGCCTGAACAGGCTCGCCAGCTGCCCGTCCTGCCGGGGGCGCGGCTCTGCTTCCGGAGGAGTCCGGAAATCCTGCCCGTCGTGCGGCGGCAGCGGCCGCGGTTTCGTTCAGCGGGGTTTCATGAAGTTCTCGACGGACTGCCCCGCCTGCGGCGGCACCGGGAAGACGGCGGGAGCGGCATGCCCGGATTGCGGCGGCCGGGGACATGTCCAGAAGTCCGAGCTGATCTCGGTCCGCATCCCTGGCGGCGTGGATACGGGGTCTAGGGTGAGGATCCCCGGGAGGGGGAACGCCGGGAGGAACGAGGGGATGCCGGGAGATCTCTATATCCAGATCGAGGTTGCCCCCCATTCGTTCTTCCGGCGCGAAGGGGCCAACATCTACATCAAGCTCCCGATCACGGTGCCGGAGGCGACCCTCGGGGCCAAGATCGACGTCCCGACGCTCTACGGACCCACGGCCATCCGCATCCCGCCCGGGACGAGGTCGGGACAGAAGTTTCGGATCAAGGACAAGGGCGCTCCCACCCCGGGGAAGAGGGCCCGGGGGGATGAGTTCGTCGAGGTCTCGATCGTCCCGCCCCCGTTCGGCGATCAGAGGGTCCGCGAGCTGATGAAAGAACTGGAGAGACTTTCCGGCCCCAACCCGAGGGAGGACCTGGGAGTGCGCTGATATGAAGAAATCCAAGGACGCCAAGGAACCGAAGCGCTATTACCATATCAGCAGCGTCGCCAAGATGTACGACATCCATCCCCAGACGCTCCGCCTCTACGAAAGGGAAGGTTTGCTCAAGCCTTCCAGAAGCGAAGGGAACACACGCATGTATTCGGCCGAGGACCTGAAGCGGCTCGATGTCATCCTGAACCTCATCCGCGAACTGGGTGTCAACCTGGCCGGAGTCGAGGTGGTCCTCAACATGCGGCGGAAGATCGAGGAGATTGAGGGTGAGGTCAACCAATTCCTCGAGTTCGTCCGGAAGGAGTTCTTCGAAGGCAAGGACGATGAGTTCGAGGCCCGCAAGAAGGCCCTCGTCCGCGTCATTCCTGGCCGCATTATCAAGATCGATCGATCGGACGATTGAGGATGGACAGCAAGGAGTGGATGGATTCCCGGAACCTGAAGCTCTACCTCGACCAGATCGCCACGTTCCCGACGTTCAACGATGAGGAGGAGAAGAAGGTCGGTGAGCGCATCCGCAAGGGGGACATGGATGCCATGCGGCAGCTCATCGAGGCCAACCTCAAGTTCGTCGTTTCCTATGCCAAGAAATACCGGGGGATGGGACTCAGCCTTCTCGACCTCATCAACGAGGGCAACGTAGGCCTCATAGAGGCAGCCAAGCGCTTCGACCCGAACCGAAATGTCCGCTTCATCTCCTACGCCGTCTGGTGGATCCGTCAAGCCATCATCCACGCCCTGTCCCAGTATTCCCGGATCTTTCATATCCCCCAGAAGCTCTCCGACCAGATCTCGGCGATGAGAAGAAAGACGGCCGAGCTCAAGGTCGAGCTGGGGAGGGACCCTACGCGTGCCGAGATCGCCAAGGGGATGGGGATCCCCGAGGAGGACGTCGACGACCTGGCGGTCCTCAGTGAGAAAAATATCTCGCTGAGCGACAGGATCACCGACGACGGCCTCGAGGTCGAAGACAGGATCAGCGATGAGATCAACCCCTCCGTGGAATACCAGATCATCAAGAACTCGGTCCAGCACCAGATCCGCCGGATGCTCGGGGAACTGGATGAAAAGGAAGCCGTTGTGCTAAAATTGCGCTTCGGGCTGGATGACGACCGTCCCAGGACGCTCCAGGAGATCGGAAGCCTCCTGGACCTGACGCGGGAGCGCATCCGGCAGATCGAGCAGAAGGCCATGCGGAAGCTCTCACGATCGCATAGGCTGCAACAGCTCAGAGGATACCTGAATTGACCGAAAACAAGATCTGCGCCAAATGCCATGGGACCGGTTGGGTCCTCGAGAACGCGGGAAAGGGACACGTCGCCAAGAGGTGCGGCTGTTTCGTCGCCCGGCAGGCCGAGGTCCTCCTCGAGCAGGCCAACATCCCCAAGCGCTACATAAACTGTTCTCTTGCGAACTACGAGGGCCATAACGATTCCCTCAAAGACGCCCTGGCGATCGCGAAAAAATTCGTCAAGAATTTCCCGGCCCAGGAGATCGGCGTGCTGTTCATCGGACCGTGCGGGGTGGGGAAGACGCACCTGGCTGTGGCCATCATCCAGGAGCTCATCCGGAAAAAGAGCGCCCGCTGCGTCTTCTATGATTTCCGCGACCTCATCCGGGAGATCCAGAACTCGTTCTCTCCGGATTCCGTGCTGACGGAGTCGGACATCCTGGCGCCCATATTCCAGAGCGAGGTCGTCGTCCTTGACGAGCTGGGCGCCAAGCGGACGACCGCCTGGGTCGAAGAGACTATCTTTTACGTCATCAACCACCGGTACAACCACAAGAAGACGACGATCTTCACTTCGAACTACCCGGACACCGAGGAGCGGGAGGACATGCGCGAGTCCTTCTACAAGAAGGGCGGCGAAAGCCTCGTAGACCGCATCGGCGTCCGCCTCCGGTCGCGGGTTTATGAGATGTGCAAGGTCGTCGACATGGGGGGCGAGGACTACCGCAAGATGGCCAAACAGGCCGGCTACAGGTTCTAGCGCTTCTAGGCTTCCTTTTGATATCGCCGCAGGTTTTAACCTGCGCTTTCTTGATTTCCCGCATGCCCGTAGCAACAGGCTTTAGCCTGCGTCTTCCTTTTACAGAATTCGCCGGCAAATACTGATTGCCAATCCGGATAAAAAATGCTATTTTATCTGGGCCTTGCTCCTCGGTAGCTCAATCGGCAGAGCGGGTGGCTGTGAACATCGCAGCGTCCGCGAGGGATCGCGGATGTAAAACCGGGTGAATTCAGGGAAACCTTCCCTCCACAGGTTGCGGAGAAAGGCGATCCTGAGCCAAGCCCCGGCCGTCGCGACGGCCGGGGAAGGTGCAGAGACTAGAGCTTAGCTCGTACTCCGGGAACTTTCCCGGGGGAAGCGCCCGGCGCCCCATCCCCGACATTCGGGAAGGGTGATGAGATAGTCCAAGCCCGGAAGAAATTCCGGGGCGCTTGTAACCACTAGGTTGGGGGTTCGAGTCCCTCCCGAGGAGCCATTCTTTCCTTCCGGTCTTTTTCCCCGATCTTCTTGCCTTAGCCCCCTATCGGCAAAATATATGGAAATATGCTTTCCCTGAACGCTCGAGGTTGGGTAACAATCAGATATCATGATCTTAAAGTATTCAACTCGGAAGATATCGAAGGCTTGGCTTTCCGGATGACCAGAAGAACGACCGCGGCCGGGCTTTTTCAAAAATAAACAGGTCGCTCTTTGATCAATGCTGCGGTGAGGCGGGCGCGAGCAAAGACGCCTTAAGCTCGGCCTGGCGGGCGAAATCGATGTCCCCGGCCATGACCTGGGCCGCTTCCTGCGGGCTGTGGAAGCCGCTCCCGTTCTCCGAGAAGACGAAATCCCAGCGCAGTTGCCCGCGTCGGATGAGGGCTTTGGCCTCGTGCGGGTTCCGCTTTCCTCCCCCTCCGCCTGATGTTATAATACGCAACTCGAATATCCTATTCTTCTCCCGACGAAGGACGGCGCTGGGAACACGCAAGGGGCTTTGAATAAGCCGCGGAAATACCACAGAAAAGGATGAATGATGGCCGACGATAAAACTCCCGGGAAACGGTACTGGCAGTGCGACCTCATAGAGATCGAATCGCGCCTGGGTACGAGCCCGTCCCGAGGATTGAGCGATACGGACGCGGCCGAGCGGCTCGCCCGCCACGGCCGGAACCAGCTCCGCGGAAAAAAAGGCCCCTCGCCCCTGGGTCAATTCCTCGACCAGTTCAAGGACTTCATCATCTGGGTCCTCATCGGGGCGGCCGTCGTTTCGGGTTTCCTGGGGGAATGGGTCGACGCCCTGGCCATCATCGCCATCGTCATCCTCAACTCCATCATGGGATTCGTCCAGGAGTATCGGGCTGAAAAGTCCCTGGCCGCGCTCAAGAAGCTGGCCTCGCCGAATTCCAAGGTCATCCGAAACGGCGACTACCGCGTCATTCCCTCGAACGAGATCGTCCCGGGCGACCTCGTCGAGCTTGAGGCGGGGGACAACGTCCCGGCCGATAGCCGCGTCGCCTGGCACACCTCGAACTTCAGCGTTCAGGAAGCCAGCCTGACCGGGGAATCAACGCCCGTCCTCAAAACGGCGGCCGCCCTCGATGAGCGCGACGTCCCCCTGGCGGACCGGGGGAACATGCTCTACATGGGCACCTCCGTGGCCTCGGGCAAGGCCCGAGCCATCGTCACGGGAACGGGGATGGACACCGAGTTGGGCAAGATTGCCGAGATGATCCAGGAGATCGGGCACGAAACAACGCCCCTCCAGAAGAAGCTCGAGCAGTTCGGCAAGTGGATCGTCTATCTCTGTTTCATCCTGGTCGGCCTCGTCTTTCTCCTGGAATGGCTGCGCGGCGGCAAGATTATCGACGTCTTCCTGACGGCCGTAAGCCTGGCGGTGGCAGCGATCCCCGAGGGATTGCCGGCCGTCGTGACCATCGCCCTGGCCCTGGGCGTCCAGAGGATGGTCAAGCGCCACGCCCTGATACGGAAACTCCCCTCCGTCGAGACGCTTGGCTGCGCCACGGTCATTTGCTCGGACAAGACCGGGACCCTTACCCGGAACGAGATGACGGTCCAAGCGGTCTATGCCGACGGCCGGATGTTCACGGTCACGGGCATCGGCTACGAGCCCAGGGGCGAGTTCCGGGAGGCGGCGCGGGCGGTTGATCCCCGGGCCTTTCCGGGCCTGCTCCGGACGCTCCAGTGCGGTGTTCTCTGCAACAGCGCCCAGCTCGTCGGGAAGGACGACGGCGCTTACGGAATTGTCGGCGATCCGACCGAAGCCGCGCTCCTCACGACCGCCGCCAAGGCCGGTCTCTGGAAGGACGTCGAAGAGAAAGGTTATCCTTTAGTCGAGGAGCTTCCCTTCGACTCCGAGCGCAAGAAGATGACCATCATCCGCCAAGACGCCGGCCACTTCGGCGTCTTCGTCAAAGGCGCGCCTGACATCCTCCTCAAGGACTGCTCGATCATCGATGAGGGCGGCTCGGTCCGGGCCCTGACCGACGGCGACCGGGCAAAGGTCCTCCAGGCCAATGATGAACTGGCCAACCAGGCCATGCGTGTCCTGGCGTTCGCCGGCCGCTCGCTGGACGACCTGCCGGAGACGATTGACGCCCGGTCGATGGAGAATAACCTGACGTTTCTGGGCCTTATGGCCATGATCGACCCGCCGCGCGAGGAGGTCAAGGCGGCTGTGGCGGAATGCAAACAGGCGGGGATTCGGACGGTCATGATCACCGGCGACCACAAGAACACGGCCGTGGCCATCGCCCGCGAGTTGGGCTTCCTCAAGGAGGATTCCCTGGCCCTGACCGGGGAAGACCTGGACGGCTGGACGGACGAGAGGCTCCGCGAGGACATCCGCCGCATCCCCGTCTATGCTCGCGTTTCGCCCGAACATAAGCTCAGGATCGTGCGCGCCTGGCGCAAGCGCGGCGACGTGGTGGCTATGACCGGGGACGGCGTCAACGACGCTCCGGCGGTCAAGGAAGCCGATATCGGCGTCGCCATGGGGATCACAGGAACGGACGTGACCAAGGAGGTCTCCGATATGGTGGTCACGGATGATAACTTCGCCTCCATCGTTGCGGCCGTCGAAGAGGGGAGGGGGATCTACGACAACATCAAAAAGTTCGTTCATTACCTCCTGTCCTGCAACGCCGGCGAGATCCTGACAATGTTCACGGCCTCGCTCGTCGGCCTGCCCGTGCCTCTTCTTCCCATCCAGATCCTTTGGGTCAACCTGGTCACAGACGGACTGCCCGCCCTGGCCCTGGGCATGGACCCCGTGGACCCGGGGATCATGAAGAAGCCGCCGCGCGACCCGGCCGAACCCGTCGTGACCAAGCCGCGGGCCATCTTGATGCTGGCCCAGGGCGCCTTCATCGCCATCTGCAGCTTGCTGGCCTTCTGCGCCATCCTTTTCATCGAGAAGGAAGGTGTGGTCCGGGCCAGGACGGGGGCTTTCATCGTCCTTTCCTGCGCCCAGCTCTTCCATGCTTTCAATTGCAGGAGCATGACCAAGTCGCTCTTCAAGCTGGGTATCTTCACAAACATCAAGCTCGTTTACGCCAATTTCGCGTCTTTTTTCCTTCAGGTCATCGTCATCAATGTGCCTTTCCTGCGGACGATCTTCAAGGTCGAGCAGCTCAGCCTCCCGGACTGGGCCCTGGTCCTCGTGATCTCGTCGTTCCCGCTCTGGGCCATGGAGATCGTCAAGGCCGTCAATCGGAAAGTCAAGATGTATGATGTTTGAAATAGTTGTATACTGTCCTCATCATGACGTGCGACATGCGGTCAGGTTCGGGGTGACCCGGCCGGCGGGCCGTTTTGGAGGCGGATATGGAAAGACCGTTTGACGAGGATTTGAAGATCCTCAAGGAGAAGCTCCTGGAGATGGCCTCCTTGGCCGAGGAGTCCATCGCCATGGCCGTCCGATGCCTGAAAGAGAGAAGGGGAGAGCTGGCCTCGGTCGTCCTCAAGGGGGAAGAAAAGATCAACCATCTGGAGATCGAGATAGACGAGCTGTGCATGCGCTTGTTGGCCTTGCGCCAGCCGATGGCGACGGACCTGCGGTTCGTCACCTCGGCCATGAAGATCACCAGCGACCTGGAGAGGATCGGAGACCAGTCCGTCAACATCATCGAGAGGACGGTGGACCTTCTCAAGGTCCCCCAGCTCAAACCGCTCATCGACATTCCGCGCATGGCGGACCTTGCCCAGAACATGGTCCGGGACTCGATCAGCGCGTTCATCAACCGGGACGATTGTCTGGCCCGCGACGTATGCGAGAGGGACGATCAGGTGGACCAGCTGAACCACCAGATCTTCCGCGAGCTCCTGACCTACATGATGCAGGACGCGACGACGATCACCCGGGCCGTCGACCTCATCCTGGTCGGCCGTCACCTGGAAAGGATCGCCGACCATGCGACGAACATCGGGGAGGACGTGATCTACATGGTCAGGGGCAAGACCATCAAGCACCACATCGAGGCGAACCCGCCCCTCGGTGCCAAGCCGGCGGGCAAATCCTGAAGATCTGGTCCCGGCTCACTTCATCGGGCGGATCCGGACATCGATCTCCGGGGACGATTTAAGCAGTCCCACGAGTTTGCTCGTATCGGTTCCGCCGTAATGGTAGGGGTAGAGGATCTTTGGATTGATGGTCCGCGCGGCCTCCGCCGCCATTTCCGGGCTCATCGTGTAGGGGAGATTCATCGGTAGAAAGGCGATGTCGACGGTCCCCAGGGACTTCATCTCCGGAACCGGCTCTGTATCTCCCGCGATATAGACCCGCTTGTCCCCGAACGAGATAAGATATCCATTGCCTTGGCCTTTCGGATGAAAGGGGTTCCCATCCGGTCTCTTGTGGAGGATGTTATAGGCGGGGACGGCCTCGATCTCGAACCCTTGGACGGCCCTCTTCTCGCCGTTCTTAATGACGACGGCGTCCTTGGCCTTGCCCGCGCAGGCAAGGGAGATGATGACCTGAGTCCCGGGCTTGCGAATGAGCCTGACGGCTTCCGCGTCCAGATGGTCGAAATGCTCATGAGTGATGAGGATGAGATCGGCCTTGGGAAAGCTCCGGTAATCTCCTTCTCCGCTCACCGGGTCGA
>JALHVH010000108.1 GCA_022867105.1 Candidatus Aminicenantota bacterium | reverse complement strand
CTGGTCCCGGAGAAGGGGGAGATCTTCGCTTTCTACAGGATGGCCAAGACGCCGGGCCTTCCCATGGTCCCGTATAAACGTTGGGAACAATGAAAATCACCGGGGCCTGAGCGGTCTTCCCCGTTCGTGCCTTCAAAACGGACGACCATGGGGATCTTGAGGCCGATCTCGCGGGCCGCTTTGACGATGCCGCCCGCGGCCTCGGCCTTTTCGTTCCTCATGGAGAGAAAGGCGTCCGTCAGATCTTGCACTCCTGGACGGTCTTGGTCACGGCCGCGATGGTCTTCTGGAGCATGGCGTTCTCGTCGTCGGCGAGCTTGATCTCGAAGATCTTCTCGATGCCCTTGCCGCTGATCAAGCACGGCACACCCAGGAAGAGGCCGTTGACGCCGTATTCGCCCTCGCAAAGTGCCGCGCAGGGGAGGATGCGCCGTTTGTCCTTGAGATACGATTCGGCCATGATGATGGCGCTCCAGGCGGGGCTGAAGAACGCGGACCCCTTTCCGAAGAGCTTGACGATCTCGGTCCCGGCCTCTCGGGTCCGGGTGACGAGCCTGTCGATCTGCTCTTTCGTCGCGATCTCTTCCAACGGAACGCCGCCGACCGTGGTCAGGCGGGGCAGGGGGACCATGTCCGGGCCGTGGCCGCCCATGACCGTCCCGGCGACATCGGCCACCGATACGCCCAGCTCCATGGCGATGAAGGCGCGCCAGCGGGCCGTGTCCAGCGCTCCGGCCATCCCCACGACTTGGTTCTTCGGGAACCCGGTCACCTTCTGGAAGACGTAGACCATCGCGTCCAGGGGGTTGGTGACGACGATGCAGAAGGCCTTGGGGGCATGTTGCTTAACGCCGTTAGCAACATCGGTGATGATCTTGATGTTGATGCTGAGCAGGTCCTCCCGGGTCATGCCTGCCTCGCGGGGTTTGCCGGCGGTGACGATGACCACGTCGGCCCCATCGATGTCCTTGTAGTCCGAGGTGCCGCTGATGTTGGCGTCGTAGTTGCCGTGGGGGGCCATTTCCATCAGGTCGAGGGCCTTGCCCTTGCAGACGTTCTCGTAGGGCGGAACATCCAGAACGACGATGTCCCCGAGCTCCTTTTGAGCGGCGAGCATGGCCAGGATCTGGCCGATCTGGCCGCCGCCGATGAGGGCGATCTTTTTTCTCATGTGCGTGTCTCCTTTTTTTGGGATTCTCTCGCGACTCAGGGCTTGACATAGCCTTCCCAAGTCGACTCGAGCTTTGGATTGTTGATCCAATCCATGATGTAGTCGGTGAAGTCCTTCCCGGTGGCCCCGGTCGGGCGCCCGGTGATGGCGAGCTTCTTTTCGTATTGACCGGTGATGTCGAGCGCCATGTCCAGCTTCTTGGCCTGCCCGGGATGTCCGATGTGCGCGATGAGCATCGCGGCCGCCCGGATCATGCTGCAGGGGTCGGCGAACGGGGCCCGTCCTTCGGTGACCATCCGCGGCGCCGAGCCGTGGATGGCCTCGAACATGGCGTACTGCTTGCCGATGTTGGCGCTGCCGGCCGTCCCGACGCCGCCCTGGAACTCGGCGGCCTCATCGGTCAGGATGTCGCCGTAAAGGTTGGGCAGGACCATGACCTGGAAGTCGCGGCGGCGCTTCTCATCGACCAGTTTGGCCGTCATGATGTCGATGTACCAGTCGTCGGCCTGGATCCCGGGGTATTCTTTGGCGATGCGATAGAAGCTCTCCAGGAACTTTCCGTCGGTCGTCTTGACGACGTTGGCCTTGGTGACGCAAGTGACCTTGGTCCGGCCGTTCGTCCTGGCGTGCTCGAAGGCGAGGCGGCAGATCCGGTCCGAACCGGGGGTGGTGATCAGCTTGAAGTCGATGGCAATGTCCGCGTCGACCTCGATGCCGTAGGGGCCGAGGGCGTAAAGGTCTTCCGTGTTCTCCCTGAAGAAGATCCAGTTGATGCCCTGCTTGGGGACCCGGACGGGCCGGACGTTGGCGAAGAGGTCCAGCTCTTTCCTCACCGCCACGTTGCAGCTTTCGATGTTCGGCCAGGGATCGCCCTTCCTCGGCGTCGTCGTCGGTCCCTTGAGGGTGACATGATACTTCTTGATCTCGGCCAGGACGTCGTCCGGGATGGCTTTATTGTGGGCGGCCCGGTTCTCGATGGTCAGGCCCTCGATGTCCCGTATCTCGACCTTGCCGGCCTTGACCTCATCCTTGAGCAGGAATTCGAGCACCCGTTTGGACTCGGCGGCGATGAATGGCCCGATGCCGTCGCCGGCGATGATGCCGACCTTGATCGGTTTGACCGTCTTGTAGTCGATCCAATCGGGCATGGATTTGACCTTCTCCATGCGTTTCATTTGGGCTTCGAGAAGTTTTCCAAAGTGCTCTTTAGCCCTTCCGATGGCGGCGCTGTCCATTACGTTTTCCTCCGTTCTTGGGATG
>JALHVH010000107.1 GCA_022867105.1 Candidatus Aminicenantota bacterium | reverse complement strand
GGGAGCTCGCTTTTCGTGGCGATCTCCATGACCCGGATCTCGGACCAATCGGAGCCCGCCTCCCCCCTGGAGACGGCGGCATAGCGGAAGTCTTGGGAGAAGCTCAGCAGTCCGACGCGGACTGTCCCGTCCACGGAGAGGGCGTTGGGGTCGATGAAGACCTCCGGCTGTCCTTCAAGGCCCTTCTGAACATAGATGACGGATTGGTTCTGCAGCCCGTCGTTCTTGGTGAAGAAGTAGCGTTCGCCGGCACGCATGGGCGATGAATAGCGGGGATAGTTGTAGATTTCCGTCAGACGCTTGCGGATCTTTTCCCGGAACGGGATCCGGCCAAAGTAGCCGAAGGTCGCGTCATTCTCGGCCTTGACCCACTGCTTAACCTCCTCGGCGTTGTCGTCCTCAAGCCAGCGGTAGGGATCGGCGACCTTGACGCCGAAGTAATCGTCAACCTGGTCGACTTTTTTCGTGACCGGGTATTTTAGGGCAGCATCCTCTTTCTGGCAATAAGGGAATAGTGTCAACACGGCCAGGACGGCCGCGGCCGGGAACTGTTTCTTCATCCGAACCTCCTTGCGGAATGACGATTTATTTTTTCTATCACAAACAACGCCGGGAATCAATTTCCTCTAAAACGGTCGAGGGAGGCGTTCTTGTGCTAAAATGGCTTTTTTATCGGGAGAACCCAATGAAAAGAATCGGCATCATCACCAGGGACTGCGGCGGGGTGAACGCGGCCATCCGGTCCATCGTCAGGACGGCTTCCTCGCAAGGCCTCGAGGTCTTGGGGATCGTCAGAGGATACGAAGGCTTGATTCATGGGAACATCGTGCCCATGGACCGGCGCTCCGTGTCCGGGATCATCAACCTGGGCGGAACGGTCCTGAAATCCGCCAGGTCCGAGGCCTTCTTCACGGAAGCGGGTCAGGCGAAGGCCGTAGAGACCATCCGGGCGAACGCGATCGGGGGCCTCATCGTCATCGGCGGCAACGGCTCCTTGACCGGCGCACATGTCCTCGCAGACCGCCACGGTGTCCCCGTCGTCGGGGTCCCCGCCACGATCGACAACGACATCAACGGGGTGGGCCTTTCCATCGGGGCAGACACCGCCGTCAACGTCGCCCTAGACGCCCTGGACAAGATCCGCGACACGGCCACAAGCCTCGAGCGAATCTTCGTCGTCGAAGTCATGGGTCGCAGCTGCGGTTACATCGCCATGCAGGTCGCCCTGTCCGGCGGATGCGAGGAGGTCCTCCTCCCCGAGAAGGAGTTCAGCATGACCTCCGTCTGCGAGGAGATCGCCGCCGGGAATGCCCAGGGAAAAGTCAGCTGGATCATCATCGTCGCCGAAGGCACGGCAAGGGCCGAGGATATCGCCGCGGCCATCTCCATGAACACCGGCCTGGAAACGAGAATCGCCGTCCTCGGCCATATTCAGAGGGGCGGGCGGCCGACGGCCGTGGACCGGATCCTTGCGGCCCGGCTCGGCCATCAAGCTGTCGAGGCGCTCATCGAGGGCCAATCGGACGCGTGCGTCAACATCCGGGACGGGCGGCCCGAGCTCGTCCCCCTGGCAGCGGCCATCCTGCCCAAGAACATGGACATGACAGAGGATTACCATCTCCTGAAGGTCCTTTCCTGATCTGAAATCTTTGAAACGCGTCCTGAAACGTCGGCGGCCGCAATACAGACATCACCTTTCCTCCGGGCAGCCGGCGTCTGGACTATCGATGACATGACCCAAACTTGCCGACAGGAGGCCATCTTGGGGCTGAGCGCCGTCCGGAAATGATCTTCAGGCCAACTCGGCCCGATTCTTGCCGCTCGCCTTCGCCTTGGAGAGAGCCTCCCCGGCCCTCCTGGCGATGGCGTCGACGGATGCGTCCCCGTCCCTCAGGGTCGTCACGCCCAGGCTGATGGTCACGCGGACCTCTTCGCCCGACCCGGACTTGACGACCAGGTCCTTCTCGGCGGTCTTTCGGACCCTTTCGGCGAAGGTCATGGCCTGAACGAGAGTGGTGACCGGAAGGAGGAGGAGAAATTCCCCACCCCCGAACCGTCCGAAGATGTCGTAGATCCGGATACAACTCTTTGTCATCCGGGCAAATTCCTTGAGGACGGCATCGCCGGTCAGGTGGCCCTGGGCTTCATTGACCTTTTTCAAGTCGTCGAGGTCGATGAGGAGGCAGCCGAGCTCGGTCTTCTGCCTGCGGTGTTCCTGGAACTCCTCCTCGAACCTGGCCAGAAGGTGACGCCTGTTCAGAACGCCGGTCAGGTCGTCGATCATGGCCATCTTCTCGAGGAGCGCCCGTGCCTCTCCGAGCTTCTTCCTCAACCTCTGCATGAGAAAAAGAATCATCAGCAGGAGCAGGACCGCGGCGGTCAGGGAGACCCCCATAAAGGGCACTCCCGCGAAGATCCCGCCCAGGACAAGGCCGAAGGCCGGTCCGTTATTTTCTGGATCGTTCATGCGCCCAACCCCTTTATCGATCGGCTCATCTTGACATCGTCCTCATGATAAACGAAAACCGCGCCAAGAGCAATCTCGCCCGAAAACGGGTCAGCCGTTCTCTTCATGCAGGAAGAAATTCCAGGCTCAGGGCTTGTCCCCTTGGGGTCATTTCGCGGCCAGCAGCCCGTATCTGCGAAGCTCCTTGGCGATGGTCTTGAACTGCTTGCACTTCGCGATCTTGCCGGGCTCGACGCCTCCCCAGCTTGTGCACATGTGCCCGAGCATCCGTTCCGAGAGGACCTTGAAGGAATCATCAATGAACATCTTGACGGCCTTGGTGTCCCTGAAGCTGGCCGGCAGGACGCGGAACCCCTTGTCCAGGAAGAAAGGCACCGAGGGAAAGCCCGTCCCCTTCATGTTCTCGTACTTCCGCTCATAGTGCCAGTCGCACATGATGATGTCCTTGGGGACCATGTCGATGGCCGGATACGTTTTGTTCATCGAAGCTTCCCATTCGCCGTATCCCATGGCCTCACCGTCTAGGAACCGGTCGGCCCAAATGAACATTTCGACGCCTTTCTCCTTGACAAGGTGGTCGTGGATGGTGTTGACGGAGTGGGCGAAGAGCTCTGCGGGATCCTTCCCCGCGCACCGCGGGCAGTCCTTGTCGCCGATCAGGAAGACCTCGTCCATCCCGACGTGGATGGCATCGGCCTCGAAGACATCCAGGAGCTCATCATAGAGACTGAAGATTATGGGATAGAGGTCTGGGTGCAGGGGGCACCAGCTCCGACAATAAAATTCCTTGTCGCCGTCCTTGTTGCCCTGATACTTCCCGGGCGTCTCATCGAACTGGGGGTACTTGACGAGAAGCGGCCACGTTTTCTCCGCCCAGGACTGGTGGCCGAGGGATTGGAACTCGGGAACGAGCCGGATCTTGTACTGGCGGCAGAGCCGGACCATCTCCTTCACCATGTCCTTCGTGACCGGGTCTTCGCGGCGCAGCTCGGGATGGGAAACGAACTCGTAATTATAATCGATCTCGTAAACGATCAGGTTGACGCCGGACTTGGCCATGGCCGGGATCTCGCCGATGAATCCCCGGGCTTCATCCGTCGATTCCACGAGGACGTGGACGGCGAAGATGAGCGGTTTCCGGGGGGTGACCTGGACCGCCGGCTTGGGGGCGCAACGGACCTGGAAGAGCGCCAGGGCCAGGAAGGCCAAACCGATGACGCCGTTCAAGATTTTTTCAGGCTTCATTTTGAACATCCTTTTTGATCTCCTTATTCTTCTCGAGGGCATCTCGGGATCAGCCCTTCTTTTTATAATCGGCCGGGACCTGGAAATCCGAATCGCCCAGATCGGCCAGGGAAATCTCCAAGACCTCGATGTGATAAGCCACAGTAGGCTCCTGGGCCTCCTCCCCGGACGGTTTTTTCTTGAGGACCTTCTTGGCCAGCCCGCCCAGAAGGCCCTTGCCCTTGAAATCGTTCTGGGAATCCACCCGGTGTTTTTGAGGGACCAGCTTCTCGGACTGGGACGTCGAGAAGCTGCCGAAGCCTTTGAAGGTGACCTCGGATTTGGTCTTTTTAACGACACCGGAGAAAACCGGCGCTGAGAGGACGGACAAGACGCACAAGAGAGTGAGAATTCTTTTCATTCACGGACTCCTTTTATTTTTCCCAATCTTTATAAGTGTGAACGGCCGCAAAGTCAACCCTCTCGAATATTCCGGGACGCGTCCCGAATGTGGGGGAAACCGAACGATATCCCGGGCCCGGCCTCCGGATGACGGACATCGGGCGGCTGGAGATCTCTGAGGATGTCTTTGAGAGGTTCGGGGTCATGGCCTCGGGAAGGACCCACCTGGCGTCCATGGGCATCTACCTGTTCGACTCCGGAGTCCTCAGTGATCTTCTGGGGTCGACGGCCCACGAGGACTTCGGAAGGGAGGTCATCCCCGACGGGACGGTGATCTGACGGAAGAAAGGAAAAGCGTTTCCAGGTCCGCCCAGGGCCCCGGGTCTTCCCTCCTCTTCCGAAGGACGACCTCGCCCCTCCTGATGATGACGACATCATCATAGACCTTTTCGACCTCCGAGATCAGGTGAGTGCTGAGGAAGACCGCCGCTCCCCCTTCCGCGAGTCCGCGGAAGAGGCGCCGCGCGTCCATGATCGAGGTCGGATCGAGGGCGGTGAACGGCTCGTCCACGATGAAGAGGTCCGGAGAGACGAGAAGGCTCTGGAGGTAGGAGAACTTTTTCCTGTTCCCCTGAGAATAAGTAGAAACCCTCCTGTCGAGAAGGCCGGGGTCCAGGGACAGCCTTTCACACCAGGTCACGATCCGTTCCTTTCGACGCTCGAGAGGGACGCCGTGAAGCCTGAGCGTGCAGTCCAGGAGCTCTCCGCCTTTGATCCAGGAGAAAAATGCCGGCTGTTCGGGGACGTAGCCCACCGTCCGCGTCCGGAACATGACCTCGCCGGAATCCCTTCGCAAGAACCCCAGGACCATTTTGATGGTGGTCGTCTTCCCCGCCCCGTTCTCTCCGAGGAAAGCCGTGATCCGGCCGCGTTCGAGAGAGAAGGCCGCGTCCTTGACCGCCAGGACTCCAGCAAAGCTCTTAGACAGGCCACGAACGACAAGCGCGGTTCCGCTCACGGCCGTTTGAGCTCCAACCTTCGGACCTTTATCCACTGAATAAAGAGAACGAGCGCGGCGAGCCCGGCGATCCAAGGCGCATAGGGTCGGAGTCTTCCGGCCACGACGACATTGGGCAGGACCGCGGCGAAGGCCAGGAATTCGAGCTTCGCGACAAAGCTCGGGAAATGTCCGGCACCCAGGAGGTCCAGGAACCCGGTCCTGTGCCCCGCCGAAAAAAGCAGTCCCATGAACGCGGCCGCCTGGACGACGATGAGGGCGAGAACATTGGACCCGCCCTTGAGATAATAGCTCAAGAACCCGCCCAGCAGGACATAGTAGACCCCCGCCAGGAGCGCCGCGGCCAACCCGGGGAGGTCCCCCCATCCGGACCGATGAGTGGCCAAGCCGATGGACCAAAGGGGGATGAACAGGCCGAACCCATAGACGGCGCCGGTCAGGACCAGCACGGCATTCTTTCCGAAAAGATGGCCCTTAAAGCCGTCGCCAAGGAAGAGGACGTTCTCGAGACGTCCTTCCCGGACCTCGTCTCCGGCCATGTCCTGGGATAGGAAGAGGAAGACATGGGGAAGGAGGAAGAGGAAGGACCGCAAGGCCATTCCATAGGAATCCTTGATCCAGAGGAAGAGGATAAAGGCCGGAAACGCGGCCGCGGCGGCCCAGGCCGCCGGGGAGCGCCGGAGCCGCAGCCATGTGAGCCGGGAGGTCACCTGCCAGCGAGGTCGATCAGGCATTGGCCTGCCCTCCGCCGCCGTTCACTGAATTCCAGATAGTCGTCGTCCCGATAAAGCAAGGAATCCCCGCGCAGAACGATCTTGCAAGGCACGAGGCCCACGCCGAAGCGCCTGCGGAGCCTTCCTCGATCGTCCCGGACGACGGAGCACCCGACGGAATACTTTTCCATGAAGGCTTCGAGGTCCGCTTCGGGGTCTCCGCTGATGCCGATGACAGGGAAGGGAAGCCTGTTCTTTTTTACGAAGTGGATCATCTCCAGCAGGTCGTCGAAGCAGGAGGGACATGAGGCCGAAAAGAAGACGATGAGGGCGGGGGTGCCGTCACGAGGCAGGGCCTCTTCGAGGGACCTCACGACGACCGGGCCCTCAGCGCCCGCCGAGAAAAGGAACAGGCCGGCGAGGGCGGCGGCGACCGGACCGGGACGAGCACGTCTCATCGCTGCCCCCGGCGAAAAACCCGCAGGCTGTTTTCCGTGTCGATGGCATAGATGTCGTCGCCGTCCATGTCGATCCTGGTCACCGCCGCCGGAAGATCGATGATATCCTTAACGAGGCCGTCGGGCGTGATAAGGAAGACCGCACGCCCCGGCCCCAGATCGTTTTCTTTGGTGTCGTCGGGGGCCAGAAGACCCAGCGAACCCCCGTCGAAAGATGCGTCCCAGCAGAAGCCCGACACCTGCCGTTTCGGTCCCTTCACCGGAAGGGAGATCCTCTTGAACTTATAGTCGTCGGCCACTCTGACCGGAGCTCCGGACTTCCCCTCCTTGTCGAAGCGGACGACTCCCCTTTCGTCGCTCTTATGTACGACTAAGACGTCCTCCCGATCGCCTTTGACCATGACGACGAAATTCCGGAACGTGTCATACACCCCATCTCCCGAATAGTAAGAATCCGCATGTTCCCACAGGAGGTCCCCCTTTTCCGAGAAGCCGTGGACCATCGGTTCCGGTCCCTCGCTCCCCATGGGGAGATGGGAAAGGATGATCCGCCCCGCGGACAGAACGCAGATCTGGTCCGGCGTGAACGGGACCCTGAACCCCCCGAGGTAGCCTCCCTTCCTGTCCAGGACCTGGACCCTCTTGTTGAATCTGTCCGTCACGTAGATTCTGTCCCCAGACACGTCCAGGTCCGCCGGCGAATCGAACTCTCCCGGGCCCTGGCCCTTTCTTCCGAAGACCCGGACGAACGCCCCCGTCTTTGAGAAGACCCTGACCTCGTTTTCCTCGGCATCGATCACGTAGACCGCGTCACGGTCATGGGATATGGACACGGGCCTCGAGAAGACGGCGTCATCGTCCGTCTTGAAGTCGAGCTTGATATCTCTGGCGGCATGCCGCTTGACCGATCGCTGTCCCGCGGTCCCGCGCCCCGCCATCAGTGCGATCAACAGCCCTCCCGTCGCGATCAAGGCTAAATTTATTTTCATCATCTTCCGCTCTCCTCGCATGAGACTCCGTCGACAAAGAAGGACGGGGGGAGGGCCCCCTTTTTCTCAGGGGGCCCTCCTTTTTGCTTAATACGAGAGGACGCACTTCCCCAGGCCGATGTCACAGACGGTCAGGACCAGCGTCATCCTGTACCAGGAAACGTCCATGTTGAACGCGCCTATCCGGCACCTGTTCCAGTTTCCGTAGCATAGGTCCGCGGCATGGCCTTGGGCGGCCTGCGGGAAGAAAAGGAACGAAGACAGCAGGCACAAACCCGCCAAAGCAAGGGCGACGGCTCTTTTCATGGGAACCTCCTTTCGTCCTTCTGAATAGCAATCTTCATGCCACGTCGAGAGTTCCGAACGAAAGGATCTATCTTGCTGATATCAATGCATGTGGGATTTGTCGAACCGGCCCCCCCGGAGGGGGGGCCCAGACCCAGTTTGTGCCGGGGTCTCTTTCTTCTTGAACCGCCGTCATTTAGATGTGACGCGTGCGGCACAAATCGCGCGCAGATCAGCCTTTCCCGAGCATCGGGATCTTGATCTTCTTCTCTTTTGCGAACTTGACGGCCTCGGCGTAGCCGGCATCGGCATGCCTGACGACGCCCAGGCCTGGATCGCCCGTCAGGACCCTCTCCAGCCGCTTGGCCATGGCGGCCGTTCCGTCGGCCACGACGACCATCCCGGCATGAAGAGAAAGACCGATGCCGACCCCGCCGCCGTGATGGACGGAGACCCAGGACGCGCCGTTCACGGCGTTGAGCAGGGCGTTCAAGACCGGCCAGTCCGCGATGGCGTCCGATCCGTCCCTCATGCCCTCGGTCTCCCTGTTCGGCGAGGCCACCGATCCGGTGTCCAGATGGTCCCGGCCGATAACGATGGGCGCGCTGATCCTGCCTTTCTTGACCATGTGGTTGATCATAGCCCCGAACTCCGCCCGCTCCCCGTATCCGAGCCAGCAGATCCGGGCGGGAAGGCCCTGGAATTTGACGTGCTTCCGGGCCTTGAGGATCCAGCGCTCGAGAGCCATGTCCCCCGGAAAAAGCTTGAGGACGGCTTCGTCGGTGGCGTAGATGTCCGCCGGCGTTCCGGAGAGGGCCGCCCAACGGAAAGGCCCCTTGCCAAGGCAGAAGAGAGGCCGGATGTATTCCGGGACGAAGCCGGGAATCTCGAAAGCGTCGGCGACGCCGGCCTTCAGCGCCTGGCCCCGGATATTGTTGCCATAATCGAAGGTCCTGGCCCCCAGCTTCTTGAGCTCAAGCATGGCCCGGACGTGGGCCGCCATGGCCTGGTAGGAGCGCCGGATGTAGTCCTGAGGATCTTCCCGGCGAAGGCGCAAGGCCTCTTCGTAGACCATGCCGCCGGGAACGTAGCCATTCAATTCGTCGTGGGCCGAGGTTTGATCGGTCAAGATATCGGGAACGATCCCCCGCTTGATGAACTCAGGAAGGACGTCGGCCGCGTTCCCGAGGAGGGCGATGGAAAGGGGGGCGCCCGTCTTCATGGCCCCTTCGGCGCGTCGCAGGGCCTCATCAAGGCTGTCCGTCATGGTGTCGACGTAACCGGTAACGAGGCGGCGCCGGATCCTCGCGGGGTCCACTTCGACGACGATCGCCACGCCTTCGTTCATGGTGACCGCCAAGGGCTGGGCGCCGCCCATCCCCCCTAGGCCGGCCGTGAGGACGAGCCTTCCCCGGAGTGTCCCTCCGAAATGTTTCCGGGCTGCGGCCGCCAGGGTCTCGTAAGTCCCCTGGAGAATGCCCTGGGTCCCGATGTAGATCCAGCTTCCCGCCGTCATCTGGCCGTACATCGTCAATCCCAGGCCTTCGAGCCTCCGGAACTCGTCCCAGGTCGCCCACTTGGGGACGATCAGGGAGTTTGCGATCAGGACCCTGGGGGCTGCTTCGTGGGTCTTGAAAACGGCCACCGGCTTACCGGATTGAACGATGAGCGTCTCGTCGTTCTCCAGTTTTTTCAGGCTGCCGACAATGGCGTGAAAGCATTCCCAGGTCCGGGCGGCTTTCCCCGTCCCGCCGTAGACGATGAGTTCGGAAGGCTTCTCCGCGACCTCGGGATCGAGGTTGTTCATGAGCATCCGCAGGGCGCCTTCCTGGGACCAACCCTTGGTGTGAAGCCGGCTGCCGCGATATGCCCGGACGGGCTGAAGTTTCGGACCCTTTCGTTCGGTCATTTTCTCCTCCTGTCAAGGCCATGACGCGTCCCGGGCTGGTTTTCAAATATATCACATCCCCCCGAGAGATGCCAAAAGAGTAAAAAAAGGTGTTGACGGGCAGGGAATATATATTATAAATTGATCTTGAGATTTCAAAGGAAATTGGAGGGGCCGGATGCCTGGCTAAGCAGGCTTCCGGCCTGAAGCCAAGGTTAAAGTGTTGAAGGCAAGGGAACAATTTCGGTCCGGCTTCGGGGCGGACGGCTCAGGGCTATGATCCAAAGGCAGATTCTTGTTCTGAACTCTAAATCTATCGAATCCGACTATCTTTCCAAATTGTGCCGGCGTTTCGGGACGGTGCTCGTTGCCGAGTCCCTCGAAATATCCGTCGCCCGGATGGGATCTTCCGACGTTCAGGTCGCCGTCATGGACGCCTCCCTGGCCTCCTTCGCCTCCGGCGGGGGATCGTTCAAGAAGACCACCGGGATCATCATCACCGGAGGCGATGAAGCAAAGCTCCGGTCCCGGGCCATGGAGTGGCCCGCGGATTACTATGTGGACACCTGCAGCTTCTCCCTACCCGTCTTCGATGACCTCCAATTCTGCAAGGTCATGGAGCGGGCGCTGGCCCACACCCGGCTAAAATCCGAGATCCGGGACGCTCGGAACGCGCTCGAACTCAACGAGGCCAGGGTCAAGGAGGTCTACTCCGAGATCAAGGAGATCAAGGGGCTCGTCAACGACAACTTCATCAAGGAACTCGAGAAGCGCATCGCCATCGAGGCGAAATACGTCTGGTTCCAGAAGGAGCACCGGAGGATCGAGAAGGTCCTGCGCAAGATCTACGCGGCAAACGACGCCAGCAGCCTGCTGGACATCATCACGGACATCAAGGACATCGTCCAGGCGGGCGGGGCCACCATCTACGTCCTTGACGCAAACGAGATGCTGGGCAGGTACCTCAAGCCCCTGGTCTGGGACAGCGCCTTCCTGACCCATCCCGAGTTCTCCAAGTTCATCGCCCCGATTGACGCCCAGGATTTTGCCGCGTCGGTCGCCCGGCTCGGAAGGGAAATCAATGTCACGGAGCTCACCTTCGACAAGAGATTGTCCAGGAGATACCTCGAACACCTCAAGACGCCCCTGAAAAGCATCCTGGGCGTTCCCATCATGCATGATGAAGAGGTCATCGGGGTCGTCGAGGTCTACAACAAGGCTTTGGCGGGAAAGACGACACGTGCCGGATTCACGAGGGAGGACCAGGAGATCCTCCGCGGGCTATCCGAGCACATCGGCATTTCCATGACCAAGCTCAACCTTATCCAATACGACGCCCTGACTGGGCTGTTGAGGCCCGACCCCTTCTTCGAGAAGGTCATCCAAAAGATCAATTCCCAGAGCAAGCGCCGCCGGGAGGAAGGCGCTTACGCGCTGGTCATGGGCGACGTGGACTGGTTCAAGAACTACAACGACCGGAACGGCCACGAAGCGGGGAACAAGCTCCTCCGCGAGCTGGCCGGCGTCCTGAAACTCTCCATCCGCGAGGAAGACCTGCTCTGCCGGTACGGCGGCGAAGAGTTCTTGTTCTTCCTGACGGGGGTGAAAAGCCTGGAAGAGGCCTGCCTGCTCACAGACCGTATCCGGAAGAACGTCGAGGAGCACTACTTCGAGCACCAGGAATTCCAGCCGCGAAACAACCTGACGATGTCCTTCGGCGTCGCCCTCTTGCCCAAGAAAAGGCTGGACGCGTCCTCTCCCATCGGCAAAAGCGACCTGAAGCTCCTGGCCGGCGAAGCGGACTTGGCCATGGCCGAGGCCAAGGGGAAAAAGGCCTCCGAACCGGGGCCAGGGGAAACGGGTGAACGGGTCCTGACGAAGAACAAGGTCTGCAGTTATTCCCGGGAATGGGTGGAGGAAAAAGGCGGGGGGACGATCCAGACCTACAGGGAAACGTCCTACAGAGAGAAAAGAAGGTATGAAAGGTTCAATGCCTCCACCGTCCTTATGGTCAAGGAAAATGGAGGCTTCAGCGTGACGAAAACGGTCAACATGAGCCTCGGGGGGGCGAAGATCCTTTCCGAGACGCGGCTGCCCCTGGCCAAAACCATCGACCTCGTCCTTGTCCTGGGGAATAAGGCCAACGCCCTTCGGAGCGACGTCATCTATTCGGACAAGGCCGAAGGGGAATCCCCTTACTTCTATTCGGGTTTGAGATTCAAGGACCTGAAGCCCGACGAACAGAAGGGCCTCGAAGAATACTTCCTGACCTGCCGCGGGAAAGATACGGACAACTGATCACCCGGCCTCGAGCTCCTCGAGGATCGAGCGAAAATATTTTTCGCGCGGAACGGTGCGCTTCCGGAAGGCCGCACAGAGGGCCTTCATATCCATCTCGAAGGACGCCAGGTCCTCCGGGTTCGCCCAGTTGTCGGTGCTCAAACGGTCAAGTATGTCCCTCAGGATCTTGACGTTGAGGACGTCCAGGACCGCCCCGGGAAGCGCCGGGAGGTTTTTGTCACATATCTTGATGGCTCCGAGGGCCAGCTTCCGGAGCCCCTCTTGGGCGTTGATGAGCTTGTGTTTGATGAAGAACCGGTCCTTGGCGGATTCGGTTTCGCCCAGCCTGAGCGAGAGCTTCTTGGAATCCTCGAGGGCCCTTTCAACGGCCCCGAGCAGGTGCTCGGGGTCCAGGACGACCTTATTCCCTTTCTGAAAATAGCGGATCTCGCCGCTGCCGCTCGCCGGCTCTGTCCTCCTCAGGGCATCCAGAGCCCCGGCGGCAGACTCGGGACCGGCCCGGCCCAGGACTGCCTCCCGGCCGGGCCCCTCTTCCAAAACAGAGTATTCCGCCTTGGTGTTCTCCGGAGGTACAGCGGATTGGATGAGGTCCTGGATCTCCGGGACCCGGAGGTCCCAGGGATTCCCCTCTTCCGACAGCGGCTGCTGTTCCTCTCCGCCCCGGAGAAGCCCGGTGGATAGGAGCTCCTTGATCCTCTTCAAGTTCTCCAGTTCCTGGTCAAGGTCCATGCCGGGCGCCGCGGCCTCGTCTCGATCGGGCACTTCGGTGATGATCCCGAACCTCTCCCTCAGGTCCTTCTTCAGGAATCCCGCCCGCTCCGCAGTCCGCTGCCTCAGGGATTCCAGCTTCTGTTGGAGATCGTTAACCTTCCTGATCTCCTCGACGGTCTGCCTGGACAGGTTCTCGACTTCGGCCTGGAATTGGAGGGCACGCTTGATGCGCTCACGAACTTCTTCCAAGATCGTGTTCCTCTCGGCCTCGACCTCGGCGACAATCGTCCTGAACTCGACGAGAGCCTCCCTTTCCTGGACGAATTCCTTCTCGACCTCATCCACCTTGATACGGGCGGCATCCTTTTCCTTCTGGATCGCGGCGGCCAGGGCCCTCTCGATGTCCTCCCTCTTTCTGGACAGGAGCGTCTCCAGCTGCAGCTCGATCTCCTGGATGACGGAGGCAGATTCCCCGATCGTCTTCTGAGTCTCAGACATGCGATATCTCCTTGGCCCTACGGGATATATTATTATTCGGACCCGGCCGAGTCAAGGCTCTCTGAAAACCCAAGATTGCCGGTAGGAATCTCTCTTCTCAAGCGATGACGCCGGCATCTGGGGATGCCCGGAATTCCGACTCACGGTCTGTCGGTAATCTCGGGTTGAAACGGCCCGCCGAATTAATGTATAAGAGTACAGACAAGGAAGCGCTTGTGATATCAAGAAAGACGTGAGGGAGATGCCGCGATGAAGAACCACAGGATCCTGATCGTGGGCGGAGACGACAGCCGCACTCGAAGCCTGGTCTCTTTCCTCTCGGGCCTGGACCTGGAGATCGAAAGGTTCGCCGCCTGCCCGAAACCGCCATCCCTCACGGGCTCCCGCGCCCGGTTCTCCCTTCTCATCCTTCCGGCGTCCGGACGCAGGGACCAGGAGATCGCGTTCCTGAGGGACCTTAAGAAAGCGGACCCCTGCTTTCCCGTCGTCATGCTCTCCAACGCGGTGGAGCCGCGTTCCCTGATCTCCCTCCTCCAGGAAGGCCTCATCGATCAGGTCTCGAGCCCCGACAATTTCGCGGGGATCTACTCGGCCGTCCGGAACGGTCTCGCCAGGAAACAGCTCGCCCTCGAGAACGAGTCTTACATGAAGAGCCTGACGAAGCTGAAGCTGGAGCATTCCAGGAAGGTCCGCAAAACCATCGAGCTCGAAGAGATCTTTGACTCGACGTTAGAGAACCTGATGACCGCCCTCGACCTCAGGGACGTCGAGACGTTCGGGCATTCTCAGACCGTCGACAAGTACAGCCGGGTCCTGGCCGGGATCCTGGGGATCGAGGACAAACGGGTCCTGGACAATATCCGCAAGGGAGCCCTTCTCCACGATGTGGGCAAGATCGCCATCCCGGACTCCATCCTCAAGAATCCGGGCCAGCTCACCGCCCGGGAATGGGAGAAGATCCGGCTCCATCCGGCCCTCGGCTACGGACTCGTCAAGGAGATCAAGCTGGTCAAAGAAGCCGGGAACATCATCCTGTACCATCACGAGAAGTACGACGGGACGGGCTATCCCGAGGGTCTGAAGAAAAAGGAGATCCCGCTGGAGGCCCGTGTTTTCGCCCTGGCCGACGCCCTGGATGCCATCACGTCCCATCGCCCTTACCGCAGGGAGCGCGACTTCGAGGCCGCCGGGCAAGAGATCCGGGAGCACGCGGGCACGCAATTCGATCCCCTGGTGGTCGACGCGTTCGGCAAACTCCCCCTCGAAAGGTGGGAGAAGATCCGCTACGAGACGACCCGGCTCCTGCCTTCCATCATGGAATACCACAGCCTGGTCACGAAGACGTAGGGCGGACGCGGCGCTTGCGGGCGGAAACGACCCGCGGGGCCCCGGCCAGATCGCGGGCGAACTCGATCTCATCCCAGCCGTCTCCAAACAGCGTCCGGACATCGTCCTTCTGGCCCGCTCCGATCTCCATGACGATCCGGCCTCCCGACCTCAAGTAACCGTGCGCCAGCCTGATGAGCTTCCCGATGAACTCTGTCCCCCTGTCCCCGCCTACGAGGGCCCGCTTCGGTTCATGGTCACGGACCTCAGCTGCGAGCCCCGTCCATTCTCTCTGGGAGACATAAGGGGGGTTGGACACGATGACGTCGAACAACGGCCGCGCCTTCCTGAAAGCGGAGAAAAGGTCGCTTCGCACGAACCGGACGCCCGCGGCGCCGAGGACGGCCGCGTTCGCGCGGGCGATCTTCAGGGCCCGGGCGGAGATGTCCACGGCGGTGATCCGGGCCAGGGGAAGCTCCCGGGACAGGGCGATCGCGATATTGCCGCTCCCGGTCCCGACGTCCAGGATGGACAGCCTTCGGCCGGCGGCCAACTCGATGGTCTTTTCGACCACGAGCTCGGTCTCGGGCCTGGGAACGAGGACCCCCGGTCCGACCTTGAACGGCAGGGACCAGAATTCCTTCCTGCCGGTCAGGTGGTCCAACGGATGTCCAGCCAGGCGCCTCCCGATGAGGCTCAGAAACCTGCCCTCGACCTTGCCGGAAGGCCGGGCACCGGGATTGGAATAGAACTCCTTCTCTTCGAGCGACGCCGCATGGAGGAGGAGGACCCTGGCTTCGAGCGCCGGATACGAGACTCCCCCGAGCAGTCTCGTGCCTTCGTTGAAGAGCTGTCGAAGGGTCTTAGGATCCAAGTTCCTGGGAATGGAGGGCGAGGGCCTCGGTGATGTCATCCAGCTCGCCGTCCAGGATCGCTTCCATCCGATGGAAACTCTCGTTCAGACGGTGGTCGGTGATCCTGGACTGGGGGAAGTTGTAGGTCCGGATCTTTTCGCTCCGCTCGCCCGTGCCGACCTGGGACCTGCGGTTCCGGGCGATCCTTTGCTGCTGTTCGTTCCGGGCAGCGTCCATGAGCCGGGAACGGAGGACCCTCAGCGCTTTTTCCTTGTTGCGGTGCTGGGATTTCTCGTCCTGGCAGGAGACAACCATCCCGGAAGGTTTGTGGGTGACGCGAATGGCCGTGTAATTCCGGTTGACGTTCTGGCCGCCCGGGCCTGAGGCGCCGAACGCTTCGATCCTCAGGTCCTTGGGGTCGATCCGGACGTCGATCTCGTCGGCCTCTGGGAGAACGGCCACGGTCGCAGTCGAGGTGTGGATCCGGCCGCCGGCTTCCGTTTTGGGGACCCGCTGGACGCGGTGGACCCCGCTTTCGAACTTCAGGAAGGAATAGACGCGTTTGCCGCGGATGCCGGCGATGCCCTCTTTGATCCCCCCTATGGGAGACACGCTGACGTCCATGACCTCGAACGTCCACCCTTTGTGTTCGGCGTACCGGGAGTACATCCGGAACAGGTCCTGGGCGAAAAGGGACGCTTCGTCCCCGCCGGCCCCGGCCCGGATCTCGAGGATGACGTTCTTCTCGTCATAAGGGTTCTTGGGAAGGAGCAGGAGCTTGAGTTCGGCCTCCAGGGCCTTCTCCCTTTTCCCGAGCTCTTCGACCTCTCCCTCGGCCAGGCCCTTAAGGTCGGGGTCCG
>JALHVH010000106.1 GCA_022867105.1 Candidatus Aminicenantota bacterium | reverse complement strand
CCGGCCGCGAACGCCCTCGCCAAAGGAGCGCAACCCTCGGCCTGAACACCGACGAAGTTCGGGTATCTTTTTATGGACTTAAGGCTCAACAGATCATCGAAGGCCCGCATCAGACCGATGAGGTGCCCTCCTGAGCTGACGGGAACGAAGATATAATCGGGAGAGCGCCGGCCGAGACCCTGGAAGATCTCGAAGCCCGTGATCTTGTAACCCTCGACCCGGACGGGGTCGATGGAATTCATGAAATAGATGTCCAGCTTCTTCCCGATCTCGAGGCTCTGATAGAAGAGACGACCGTAATCGCCTTTGACCCTGACGAGGCGCGGGCCGAAGATCCCCGCCGCCAGAAGGCTCGGCAACGGGGTTTCTTCTTTGAGCAGGACTGTTGTCTCGAGACCCGCCCGGGCACCGTATGCGGCCGTGGAAGCGGCCATGTTGCCGGTCGAGACCGTGCCGATGCGGCTGAACCCGAGGGAAACGGCCTTCTGGACGGCGACGGAGGTTCCCCGGTCCTTGAAGCTCAGAGTGGGGTTCTGGGCCTCGAACTTGGCATAGGTCAGCGGCAATCCGGCCGGCCCGCCGATCTTGTCCAGCCTGATAAGGGGGGTGTTCCCTTCGCCGAGGCTCAGATTCATGTCGACCCGCTCGAGAGGGAGGAAATCCAGGTATCTCTCCAGCGGATGTTCTTCATCCGTTTTGATCCGCCTTTGACCGCGCGCGCGGGCGAAGAACATGGGTTCGCGACATTCGGGGCAGAATGGGGAAAAAACATCGAGGGGATAATGTTTCCTGCAAAACAGGCATTCGAGAATGTCCATGGAACGCTCCTTAAAGAACCCGCCGTCTAGTTTATCCGTTTTCCGCTCTTCAATCCATTGCCAGGAGAACGGAAGGGAGTTAAAATCAGCCGCGGGTCCGAAGATGCTGAAAGATGATCGCTATTTCATGCGCAGGGCCATGGCCCAGGCCGAAAAGGCCGCCGATAGGGGAGAAGTGCCGGTCGGGTCCGTCGTCGTCAAGGACGGCACGATCGTCGGCTGCGGCTGGAACCGGCCGATTTCGAAGAAAGACCCGACGGCCCACGCGGAGGTCATCGCTCTGCGAGCCGCGGCCCGAAAGCTCGGGAACCATCGCCTTACGGGGTGCGACCTCTATGTCACCCTGGAACCCTGCCCGATGTGTCTCGGGGCCGTCGTCCAAGCCAGGGTCCGTCGCCTCGTCTACGGCGCCCCGGACCCCAAGTCCGGCGCCGTCCGGTCCGTCATGCAATTCCCGTTCCAAAAGCTGAACCATCGGCCGGATATCGTCGCCGGCGTCCTGGCCGAAGACTGCGGCCGTCTCCTCCGGAGTTTCTTTAAGGCCCGGAGGTAGGGTTCGATCCCTATTTTCCCCTTGATAAAACCCGCGAAGTGGATAAAATGGAGGACTGTGCGGAGAGGTGGCCGAGTGGTTGAAGGCGTCGGTCTCGAAAACCGATATACTGAGCAATCGGTATCGCGGGTTCGAATCCCGCCCTCTCCGCCATGCCTCTACCTGAGCCGCCTGCCATTTCCGGGCCCCCCCTTGATTAGACCAAGGGGGGTAGGGGGGACATGGGGATGACTCTTTCATGAAGAGCGTCAACATCATTGTTACCGGTTTCGGCCGGGTCGGCCGTGCCTTCTGGAAGGTCGTTGAGGACAAGCGCGAGGTCTGCCGGGAGCGCTACGGGCTCGACCTCGTCCCCAGGGCCGTCTTCAAGAGCGACGGAGGCATCTTCGGCGAAACCGCCCTTTCCATGGAGCCCTTCCTGACGGACGCTCCGCTCAAGCCCCTGGAAAGCCCCGATTGGAAACCGGGTCTCCGCGTCCAGGACATCATCGGCGATATCGAACCCGGGGTCTTGGTCGAGTGCACACCCTCCGACCTGCGGACCGGCGAACCCGGCTTGTCTCACCTGACGGCGGCACTTGAGAAAGGCTGGCACGCCGCCGCGGCAAGCAAGGGAGCTCTGGTCCTCAGATTCAAGGAGCTTACCGGCCTCGCCAGAAAGAGCGGCGTCCACCTGAAATTCAGCGCCGCCGCCGCGGCCGCCCTCCCGACCCTTGATGTCGGCATTCGATCTCTCGCCGGTGCCGATGTCCTTGGGATCGAGGGCATCCTCAACGGCACGACGAATTTCATACTGACCAGAATGGGCGAAGGCCTTGATTACGGGCAGGCCCTTCGAGAGGCACGGGACAAAGGCATCGCCGAGCCCGACCCCACTCTCGACGTCGACGGCTGGGACACGGCCTGCAAACTGCTTCTCATCAGCAACGCTGTCATGAGAACGGACTTCAGCCTGGGCGAGGTCCAGGTGGAGGGCATCCGGGACCTCTCTCACGAGCTTGTCGTCAAGGCGAGCCGGTTGGGAAAGACGATCAAGCTCATGGGGAAGTGCTCCAAGGACGAACGGGGCCACCCCTGGAAGCTCGAAGTCGGCCTGACCCTTCTCGACGGTTCGCACCCGCTTTACGGCGTGAACGGGACGACCAAGGGGATCACGTTCTACACGGACACCATGGGTTCGGTGACCGTCACGGGCGGTAAGTCCGACCCTCTCGGCGCGGGCGCAGCCCTCTTGAAAGACATCATCGGCATCTACCATGATCGCTAAGGGCCATCGATGACGGCGGCCCAAATTGACCTCGTCTTCGTTTTTTGATAACGTAAGGGTTCCTCGCGGGTGTCCGCGCCGTAGGGAACGATCATGGAGAGGTGTCCGAGTGGCTTAAGGAGCACGCTTGGAAAGCGTGTGTGCGCCGCAAGGTGTACCGCGGGTTCGAATCCCGCCCTCTCCGCCAGCATGAACAGCTTGGGAATTCAAGATCGCAAGGAGAAAAGACCATGGACAGCAAAGACCTGATCCTCATCGAAGACCTCTACGGCGCCCATAATTACCATTCCCTGGATGTCGTCATCAGCAAGGCCAAGGGGATCTGGATGTGGGACGTGGAAGGGAAGAAGTATCTCGACTTCCTGAGCGCCTATTCGGCGGCCAACCAGGGCCACTGCCACCCGAGGATCATCAAGGCCCTCCAGGGCCAGGCCAGGAACCTGACCCTGACCTCCCGGGCCTTCCGCAATGACCAGTGGCCTATGCTTGCCAAGGAGCTCTGCGATTGGACCGGCTACAACATGGTCCTGCCCATGAACACCGGGGCCGAGGCCGTCGAGACCGCGGTCAAGACGGCGCGCAAATGGGGCTATCAGAAAAAGGGCATCGCCGATGGCCAGGCGGAGATCATCGCCTGCTCCAACAACTTCCACGGCCGGACGGTGACCGTGATCAGCTTCTCCACGGAGCCGCTTTATCGCAACGACTTCGGTCCGTTCACGCCCGGATTCCCCATCATCCCCTTCGGCGACGCCGATGCCCTGGAAAAAGCGATCACTCCGAACACCGCCGCGTTCATCCTCGAGCCCATCCAGGCCGAGGCGGGCATCCTGATCCCTTCCGAAGGCTATCTCAAGAAGGCCAAGGAGATCTGCGAAAGGAACAATGTTCTCTTCATCGCCGACGAGATCCAGACGGGTTTGGGACGGGTCGGGAAGCTCTTCGCTTGCGACTACGAGGGCGTCAAGCCCGACATGATGGTCATCGGCAAATCTCTCGGCGGCGGCTACTATCCCATCTCCGCCGTCCTGGCGAACCGGGAGATCCTGGGCGTTTTCAAGCCCGGCGAGCACGGCTCCACGTTCGGCGGCAATCCCCTGGCCTGCGCCGTGGCTCGCGAGGCCATCCGGGTGACCCGGGAAGAGAAGCTCGTCGAGAACGCCGCCGAACTTGGCGGTTACTTCCTGGCCAAACTCCGGACGATCAAGAGTAAGCATATCAAGGAGATCCGCGGCCGGGGCCTGCTCATCGGAGTCGAGCTCCATCCCGAGGCCGGAGGGGCCAGACGGTTTTGTGAAGAACTGATGACAGAAGGCCTTCTCTGCAAGGAGACCCACGAGAACGTCATCCGCTTCGCACCGCCCCTGGTCAGCAGGGAAAAGGACCTCAACTGGGCCTACAAGCGGATCAAGGCCGTCTTCAAACGCCTGGCCTGAGACCGGGGTCTATCGCCGGAGCGGCTTTTCGGACCGGCTGACATTTGTCGCCTTAGGAGGACATGCCCTTGTGCCCGTGCCCGGGATTTCCCGGGAGGGGCCTTTGGCATGGATTTTGCTTAAGATCTCTTCGGAGAGGAGGAACGCAGGATGAAAAAATATGCCTGGATCGCGGGTTTCATCGTCCTGGCCCTGTCGGCTGCCTGCCTGATTTACGTCCCCAACGACGAGAACGGCAGGCCCGTTCCACGCGGGCAGACCTATGGCCGGGATTATGGGAGCAGGGGTCAGGATGTGGAATATTTCTACGAATATCTCTCGCCCTACGGGACCTGGGTCTACAATCCGCCCTATGGATATGTCTGGGTGCCGCGCCACATGCAGTACGGTTGGCGGCCTTACACCTTTGGGAGATGGGTGTGGACCGACTACGGCTGGACCTGGGTTTCGAGTTTCGAATGGGGCTGGGTGCCCTTCCATTACGGGCGCTGGGGCTGGGACCGAGAGCTGGGCTGGTTCTGGGTCCCCGATACGGTCTGGGGGCCGGCCTGGGTGACCTGGAGGGCGGGTGACATCTACATGGGCTGGGCGCCGCTGCCCCCGGAGGCGGAGTTCATCCCCGGCATGGGGATTCGTTCCTTCGATTTCGACTTCCCGCCGCAATATTGGGTTTTTATCAACGCCCGTTACTTCATGGTCGATCGGGTGGACCGTTACGTCCTTCCCTATGAACGAAACTATACGATCATCGACTTTACGATGGTTCACGCCGGAATCCGTGTCCGCGGCGGCCGCGTGTTCGATGAAGGGATCGACCTTGAACGCGTCCGCAGGTTCACCCGGCAGGAGGTCACGAGGTTCGAGCTTCGCGATCCAAACCGGCCCGGCCCCTCGCGCATCGAAGGCGGGAGCGTTTTCCTCCATAACCCCTCCATTTCCAAGAACCAGCTGGCAAAGCCGAAGACCTCTCTTAGCCGTGACGAGGCGGGGGAAAGAATCCCGATGGAGGAGATCGAGGACGCAACGGCCGGGGGCACAAGCCTTAGGGATGACCAAGAACGGGAAAAAAGGCTCGTCGAAGAAAGCCAGGAGATCGAGATCAACGAGATCCAGCGGAAGGTCGAAGACGACAAGAAACTCGCCCGGACCCTGGAGGATAAGGAGAAGGTCGAAGAGGAATACAAGGCCAAGGTGACGGCGCTCAGGAAAAAGCACGAGACCGAGAGATCCGAGCTTGACCGGCGCCACAAAGAGGAAGAAGACAAGGTCAAGAGATCAAAGATCAGAAAAAAGGATTGAATGCCATGACGCCAAAAAGATATCGTTCGATGGAATCGCGCTTCCATCTGGACAGGCGGCAGTTCTTCAAGGCGGGCGGGGCGGCGGGAGCCGCGGCCGGACTCGGCTTTCTGGCCGGACGCTCGCTCGTCTTCGCCCAGAACGCCGCGCCCGCCAGGATCGAACGGCCGAAGACCAACGTCGATGAGGCCATAAAGGTCCCCAGGACAAAGCACTCGCTTCCCGGCCCCTTCCCGGGCAAGGTCGTCGAGGTCCACGACGATAACTGCCTGGTGGACGGCAAGGTTGATGCCGCCCTCATCAAAAGCATGTTCGAGAAGGGGCTCACGCGCCTGACGGGCAAGAACCTTATGGAGAGTTTCCCGCTCTTTTTTGAGGATAACGACGTCGTCGGCATCAAGGTCAACCCGGTCGGCGCCGGTTTGATCAGCACGCGTCTCGAGGTCGTGGACGCCGTCATCGATTGGCTCGCCTCGGCCGGGCTGCCGCGCCGGAACATTATCATCTGGGACCGGTTCGACTACATGCTCAAGGACGCAGGCTTCACCGCTGAGAGGTATCCCGGAGTCGGCATCGAAGGCCTTCAGACCATGGACGAGGCGGCCGCAGAAGGGAAGGCCAAGGACAACAGCCGCTGGCTCAAGCCGGACGGGACCCATGTCAGCACGGACAACTTCGACAAGGACGTCTATTATTGGGCCGACGTGGAAGGCCCCAAGGACGAGGCCTACCTCAACCAGCACGTTTTCAACGGGAAATATTCCTACTTCGGGAAGCTCCTGACCCGGAAACTGACGAAGATCATCAACGTGCCTGTCTTCAAGAACACCGGCAACGCCGTATCGATGGCCACAAAAAACATCGGCTACGGCGCCGTTTGCAACACGAACAGGCTCCATCAGCCGCTTTTCCTCGATGTCTGCGTCGAGGTTCCGGCCTTCCCGGCCGTCCGGGACAAGCTCGTCCTGAACGTCACCGACGGGATCAAGGCCCAGTACGAAGGCGGGCCCGACCCCGAGGCCAAGTTCATTTACGATTACGGAACGATCTTTTTAGGGACGGACCCGTTCGCCCTCGACCTCGTCTGCCACGATCTCATCGTGGAAAAGCGTAAGGCCATGGGGGTCAAGGTCAACGAGCATCCCCGGTTCACCGAGTACTTCCGGTATGCCCAGAAGCTCGGCCTGGGTGTGGGCGACCCCGGAAAGATCGAACACGTCAAGATCTGATAGGCGCGTTCGTCAAAGGCCCTCGATGCTGAAGAGGAAGATTTTCGCCGCTTGTGCGGCCGCCATCGTCGCTGCGTCGCTCAACGCGGCGATCGTCGTCCCCCCCGACGGCTTCGCCCCCGGATGGAAAAAGTCCGAAGGCCTGCGGAAATTCCCCGGCAGCCGGCTTTTCGACCACATCGACGGCGGGGCGGAGCTTTTCCTGGAGTTCGGTTTCAAGGGGCTCTGCCTCCAGCGTTATAAAAAAGGGGAGGACGAGCTGGCCCTGGAGATCTACGAGATGGAAAGCCCGGAAGCCGCTTTGGGGCTCTATCTCATGAAGTGCGGCAGGGAGACTCCCGTAAAAGGTCTGGATGCCAGGAACTCGGGTGAGCCGGCCCAGTTCACGATCCTCCAGGGCCGATGCTTCATCCATGTCAACAATTTCTCCGGACGCGAAGACCTTCTGCCGGCCATGACCGAACTGGCGCGCCGGGCGTTGGCCGGGATTCCCGCTGAAAAAGCCGCGGACTTGATCGGACGCCTTCCCGGCCAGGGACTTCAGCCCGGTTCGGCCTGCCTATTCAGGGGTCCCGTGGGTCTCCAGGCCTTCTATACATTCGGAGAAGGGGATATCCTCGACCAGAGGGGCCTCCTCTTCGGTGTCGCTGGGAGCTATGATGACCTGAAATTCGGACATTTCACCCTCATTTTAATCGACTATCCCGATGCCGGCAGGGCCCAGACCGCGTTCAAGAACCTTGCGGGACGGCTGGATCCTTATCTTAAGATCCTGGAAAACAGCGAGAAAGGCCTCGTTTTCGAGGATTTCCAGAAGAAGTTCGGGACTGCCGCGCTCAGAGACGCCCGCCTCGAGCTCCGGACAGGGCTTGCCTCGGAACCGGCCCTGTCTCCCCAGCCTTAGCGTTCCCTTGCCGTTCTTCGGGTCACGGCCAGGGCGGCCCCAAGGATGACGGTCCCCCCCAGGATCGTCCTCAGGGCCGGGACCTCGCCCAGGAAGATCAGGGCCAAAAGAACCCCATAGACCGGTTCGAGCGAGCTGATGATGCTCGCCGCCCGGGCCCGGATGCGCTTCATCCCATGGATGAAAAGAGTGTGGGCCAACGCCGTGCAGAAGACCCCGAGGACGGCCAGGAGGAGGATGTCTCTTGGGCTCAGGACGGGCCGGCGGGTAAAGAAAAAGGGCAGAAGCAGGACGCCCGCGAAAAGGTCCTGGTAAAACGCGATGTGAAGGCTCGACCGCCTTTGAGACAGCTTCCTGTTGAAGACCGTCAGGACGGCGAACGTCGCGCCTGAGACAAGCCCCCATAGGACGCCCCGGACGACCGAGTCACCGAGGCTGAAGCGGGGGATGATGAGGAAGACCCCAAAAAAGCACGCTCCCGCCGGGACGAGGTCCCTCCGGTCCAGCCTGTCCCTTGAAACGAGCGGCTCGAGAAAGGCCGTGAAGACAGGGAAGGTCGAGTAGGAAAGCAGGCCGACGGCGACGGATGAGACCCGCACCGATTGGAAAAACGTCGTCCAATGCATGGCCAGGAGGGCCCCGCAAAGAAGCAGAAGAAAGACGTCCCGGAGCGGCGTCAGTCTGAAGGACAATCCGCGCGCGAGGATGATCACGGACAGGGCGAGGGCTGCAAAGAAGACCCTTCCCAGGACGAGGAGGACAGGCGAAACTGGAACCCACCTGGCGAACAGCCCCGGGAAACCGAACAGGGCCACCGCCAGATGGATCTCAAGAAGGCTCTTCTTGTCGGGACTTGGAACGCTCATCGGATCGCCCTTGGGCTTATTATACCCAACAGCCCCGTCTTTGCCAGGGAAATGAATCGTTGAAATTTCCGGGATTTGTGTTAAAATATTCTTTACAAAAAAGGACATACGGTCCCTTTCCTGGTATCATTTTATTAAATGTCATACGAGATTTTCGCCCGCAGATACAGGCCTCAAACGTTTGAGGAAATGATCGGCCAGAGGTCCGTCGTCCAGACCCTCCAGAACGCCATCAGGACGAACCGGGTCACGCAAGCCTACCTGTTCTCGGGAATGAGGGGGACCGGAAAGACGACGGCCGCCCGCATCCTGGCCAAAGCCCTCAACTGCGCCAACGGCCCGACCCCGACGCCATGCAATACGTGCGAGTCCTGCCTGGAGATCAGGGAAGACCGCTCCATCGACGTTTTGGAGATCGACGGGGCCTCGAATCGGGGTATCGATGACATTCGGGCCCTGCGCGAGGGCTTGAAATACAAGCCCATCCGCAGCCGCTATAAGATCATCATCATTGACGAAGTCCACCAGGTCACCGGGCCGGCGTTCAACGCCCTTCTCAAGACACTCGAAGAGCCGCCGGAGAATACGGTATTCATCTTCGCCACCACGGAGTTCAACAAGGTGCCTCCGACGATCGTCTCCCGCTGCCAGCACTTCGAATTCAAGAAGATCTCCCAAAAGGAGATCATCAATCACCTGATGGACATCTCCAAGAGCAACGGCATCACAATCAGCCCTTCCGCGCTCGCCCTGATTGCCCACGCCGCTGAAGGGAGTCTCAGGGACGCCCAGAGCCTTCTCGACCAAGCGGTCGCCTTCAGCGGAGAGGTCATCAACGACGATGATCTCAAGGAGATCCTGGGCACGATCAACCCCGAGTTGCTTTACGCGTGCTCCTCGGCAATCCTGGAGGAAAAAGCAGGGTCCATCTTCGCCCTTGTCGACGGGTTGATCGAAGGAGGGCATGAGCTCCGCGTCTTCTACAAGGACCTGGTCGAACATTTTCGCAACCTGCTCCTGGCCGCGTCCCTGGAAAAGCCGCAGGACCTTCTGTTCATGAACGCCGAAGAGATGGGACGCCTCGTGGAGGAATCCAAGAAGGCCTCCCCGGAAGAGTTCCTCCGCTATCTGCTGGCCCTCCAGCAGGGGGAGGCGGGGCTTCGCTATTCGTCGCACCCCAGGATCTATCTCGAATCCCTGCTGGTCAAGCTCTGCCACTTCCGGAAGCTTGTCCCCCTCGCGGACCTCGTCCGGGAGCTTGAGGATGCCAGGAAGGGTCCGGGGCCGTCCGGCCCGGGCGCAGCCGGCGGGCAGGCCCCCCCGGGAACGGCCCCGGAGCGACAGGTCAAGCCCTCGTCCCCCTCGGCGCTAACCCAGCCCGGGTTCCAGGCTCCGCCGAAAGCTTACAATGAGACGCCGGCCGCTTCCAGGCCCCGCTCCGATAGCATCCCCTCCAAGACGCAGTCAAAGGCTGTCCCTGCGGGCCCCTCTCCCGAGGCGAAGGCCGCCTTTGCCCGAATCCTGGAAGGGCTCCAGAAGGAAAAAGCGGCCCTGGCCGCCGTCTTGGCCCAGTATTCGTCGTTTAAGATCGGGGAGGAGGCTCTCGAGGTCGTTTTCGCGGGCGACAAGAAGTTCTATCTAGACACGATCAAGAGAGATGCCCGGCTCATCGAGCGCGTCGCGTCCGAAGTGACCGGACGAAAACTGGTCCTCCGGCTTTTAGAAAGGGAGGATGAGGCCGCCCCGCGCGGAGACTCACCGGAGAAGGAGGCCGTCCTCAAGGACCCCGCGGTCCAATACTTCATGAACACCTTCAAGGCCCAGGTCCTTTCGGTCGACCCGGTCAAGAAACCCCAGGACCGGGAGGTGGCGGGAAGGGACCGTAAGAGGAGCGAACGATGAGGAACATGGCGGAAATGCAAAAGATGCTGAAAGCGGCCAAGGAGATGCAGGACCGTCTCCAGAAGGAGCTGGCCGGGATGCGCGTCGAGGGCACGAGCGGCGGCGGCATGGTGACCGTCGTCCTGGACGGTCATAAGGCCCTCCTTTCGATCCGGATCGAAAAAGAGGTCGTCAACAAGGACGACGTCGACATGCTCCAGGACCTCGTCGTCGCCGCGTGGAACGACGCCGCGGCCAAGGTCGACGGGGCGCTCGGCCAAAAGCTGGGAACTCTCGGCGCCGGCCTGAAGATCCCCGGGATGTTTTGATGTTCGAGTACGCCCAGCCCCTCCACGACCTCATTGAAGAACTGAAGCGGATCCCCGGCATCGGCGCCAAGACCGCTCAAAGGATGGCCTTCTATTTCCTCGGCCTTCCCCTGGAGGACGCGGAGCGCCTGGCCGAAGCCATCCGGGAAGCCAAGAGGAAGATCTTCTATTGCTCCGTCTGCAACAACATCACCCACGTCGATCCCTGCCAGATGTGCACAGACCCCCACCGTCAGGACGATGTTCTGTGCGTCGTCGAGGAGCCGTTCAACATCTCCTCGATCGAAAAGACAGGAGCCTACCGTGGCCGGTATTACGTTCTCCTGGGCGTCCTCTCTCCCCTCAAAGGGATGGGGCCCGACGAGCTTCGCCTGGAGAAGTTCCAAAAGAGGATCGAAGCGGGGAATTTCAGGGAAGTCATCATCGCCACCAATCCCACCGTGGACGGAGAGGCGACGGCCCTTTATCTGGTGAAGCTTCTTAAGGACATCGACCTCAGGATCACGAGGCTGGCCATGGGTTTGCCCGTGGGCTCGGACCTCGATTTCGCCGACCAGGTCACGATCAAGAAGGCTCTGGAGGGCCGGACCGAGCTGAGGGAATAGGCTATCGTGCTTATGGATCAAGAATAAACAATTTGGCCGTCAGGCAATGATAGGAGAGGATTGATGACCAAGATCTTTAAAGCCATCGATGGAAACACGGCAGCGACGCATGTGGCTTATGCGTATTCCGAAGTTGCAGCGATTTACCCCATCACGCCGTCCTCGACCATGGGCGAGATGGCTGATGATTGGGCCTCCGAGGGCAGAAAGAACATCTTCGGCCAGCCGCTGACTGTCGTCGAGCTCCAGTCCGAAGGAGGCGCGTCCGGGGCTGTGCACGGCAGCCTCTCCGCCGGGGCCCTGACCACCACGTTCACCGCTTCCCAGGGACTCATGTTGATGCTTCCGAACATGCACAAGATCGCGGGCGAGATGCTGCCCACGGTTTTCTACGTCTCGGCGCGTTCATTGGCCTGTCAGTCCTTATCCATCTTCGGCGACCACTCCGACGTCATGGCCGCCCGGAACACGGGATTCGCCATGATGGCCGCCGGCTCTGTCCAGGAGGTCATGGACCTGGCCGTTGTCTCACAGCTGGCCACCCTGAAATCGAAAGTCCCTTTCCTGTACTACTTCGACGGCTTCCGGACCTCGAGCGAGATCCAGAAGGTCGAGATGGTCCCTTACGAGGTCCTTGCCGCGCTTCTGGAACCCCAGTATCTCGAGGAGTTTCACAGGCGGGCCATGAGCCCCGAGCGGCCCATGATCAAGGTCGGTCAGCAGAACCCCGACGTCTACTTCCAGGGACGCGAGACGGTCAACAGATACTATGACGTCGCGCCGGGCATCGTCCAGGAGTACATGGACAAGGTGGCCAAGGTCCTCGGCCGGTCCTACCATCTTTTCGACTACGTGGGTGCCCCCGACGCCGACAAGGTCATCGTCATCATGGGCTCGGGCGCCGAGACGGTCGAAGAGACCATTGCCTTCCTGAACAAGCGGGGTTCGAAGGTCGGGGCGGTCAAGGTCCGACTCTACCGGCCCTTCGACGCCAAGGCCCTGGCCGCCGCCCTTCCGGCGAGCGTCAGAAAGGTCGCCGTTCTTGATCGGACGAAGGAGCCGGGCTCTCTCGGCGAACCGCTCTACCTCGACGTCGCCGTCGCCCTGTTCGGCCGGAACGTCAGGGTCGTCGGCGGGCGATACGGACTCTCTTCAAAAGAGTTCACGCCGACCATGGTCAAGGCCGTTTACGACCACCTCGACGGTGCCTGCACTCATAGCTTCACGGTCGGGATCGAAGACGACGTCACAGGCCTTTCCCTCAAGCTCGGGGAGGACATCGATACCGAACCCGGCGATGTCGTCAGCTGCAAGTTCTGGGGCTACGGGTCGGACGGCACCGTTGGGGCGAACAAGAATTCCATCACCATCATCGGCGACAACACCGACCTCTATGCCCAGGGCTATTTCCAATATGATTCCAAGAAATCGGGCGGCGTCACGATCTCCCACCTACGCTTCGGAAAGAGCCCGATCCAGTCCCAGTATTTGGTTCAGAAGCCCTCGTTCGTCGCACTCCACAAAGCGTCCTATATCGGCCGGTACGACATCCTCGAGGGAATTCGAGAGGCCGGTGTCTTCCTCATCAATTCCACCTGGCCGGCGAATGAGGTCTTCGAGCACCTGACCGAGGACATGCAGCGAACGATCATCGCCAAGAAGCTCAGGGTCTACAACGTCGACGCCCTCAAGCTTGCCCAGGAGCTGGGGCTAGGCACCCGGATCAACACGATCATGCAGGCCTGCTTCTTCAAGATCTCCGGCGTCCTCCCCGAAGACAAGGCCATCGAGCTCATCAAGACGGCCATCAAGAAATCCTATATCAAGAAAGGGATGGACGTCGTCGAAAGGAATTGGGCGGCGGTCGACCGCGCCACCGCAGGCCTCGAAGCTGTCCCCGTTCCGGCCCGAATCACGGTTTCCGCCCCCGTCCCGAAGGTCGTCCCCGACGATGCCGACGAATTTACAAAGAACGTTATTGAGCCCATCATGCATTTCAAGGGCGACTCCATTCCGGTCTCGAAGATGCCCCTGGACGGCCAGGTGCCCACGGGGACGGCGCGGCTTGAAAAGCGCGGCATCGCCCCCGACGTCCCTTCCTGGCTCCCTGAAAACTGCATTCAGTGCAACCAGTGCGCCCTGATCTGCCCGCACGCCGCCATCCGGCCCAAGCAGATCGACCCCAAGGACCTGCAGAGAGCCCCGGAGACGTTCACGACCCTCAAGTCGACCGCGAAGAACGACAGAAACCTCGCCTACAGGCTTCAGGTCTATGTCGAGGACTGCGTCGGCTGCGAGAACTGCGTCGAGGTCTGTCCGTCCAAGAACAAAGCCCTCAAGATGGTCCCCATCGAAGAGGCCCGGGCGGCCGGCGAGAACGCCAACGAGGCGTTCTTCGAAAAGCTCCCCTACGATGTTCTGGACGGCCTCAAGAGGGACACCGTCAAAGGCAGCCAGCTCCTTCAGCCGCTGTTCGAGTTCAGCGGAGCTTGCGCCGGCTGCGGCGAAACGCCCTACGTCAAGCTGGCCACTCAGCTCTTCGGTGACCGGATGATCGTCGCCAACGCCACCGGCT
>JALHVH010000105.1 GCA_022867105.1 Candidatus Aminicenantota bacterium | reverse complement strand
GTGTGCCTCGTGCTTAAGTACTGACCGTCGGGCCCCATCTCCGCGATGACATCCAGGGCCATGGTTTCATCGCTCACTTCAAATCCTTTCATGAAGCCCTTGATCCAGCTGACGATTTCGTCGCAGAGAGCCAGCTGGATGAAGGAGAACGTGAGGCCGGATTCCAGGTATCCCAGGTCATGAATGATGTTGCCTCCCGCGAGGGACTCGACCACAAGACTCAGAGCCGCTTCCGCCGCCGCTTGGAGATCGACGGTCTTGGATTCGGAGGCCCCGGCTATGGAAAACATGGGAAGACCGTAAAAGTGAGACACCGCTTGGGCGATGGTTCGTTCAGGCTCACAGTACGAAGTCACGAGAGTCCGCATGTCGAAGGTCCCCCCGGGCGGCATGCCGGTGACGATGACCGGCGCTCCCTCCCGCTTCAATTGAGAAAGTACTAACCCGACGAGGACTCCCGCGTAGTCGAGAACGACGGAGCCCGCCGGCGTGACCGGGCTGGTGATGCCGGCTGTTGAAGCGGGGATGTAAAGCAGGGGGAGGTTCTTTGAAGCCAAGAAAAGGAGCTTTTCCAAGGCTTCTTTATTATGGCGCAGCCCTGAAACGACATTGATGTAACAGGCGGCCATCGGCTTCTTCCTCAAGGCTTCAGCGCCTCCGGCCACGGTCTCGGCCATTTCAACGGCGTCCAAACAACCTCCTAATTCGTAGGTGACATAAACAATCGGCTTGGTCGTAAAGGACAACATGGCCTCCATCTGAAAGCGGTCGGCCAGGGCTGTATCGACGTCCCGCGGCAGAACCATGGACATGACAAAATCGATATTCGATAAAGAATCACAGAGGGTCACGCCGTCTTCAATATCCTTTAACCGGGGCTCGCGGCGCGTGCCGTCGCGATGGTCGATGATATTCAAGCAATCCGATCCGGGTCCATAAAAACACCGATGCCCCTCCACGGGCATGACGGGATGGCCATGGCGGTCGTACAAGATCACTCTCCTGGGGGCGACCGATAAGGCTCTTTCGACAAGGCTTGATGGAATGTGAACCAGGTTATCGTCCGTCACTCGGGCGCCCGCGCTCTTGAATAGGGTTACGGCGTCCTGAAGATCAAGGCGCGCTCCAACTCGTTCCAGAATATCCAGGGCGGCTTCATGCATCCTGCGGCATTGTTCCTCCGTCAGGCGCGGAAAACCAAAACCCTGCTGACAGCCATCTTTTGCCTCGGTATCCGGCATGGAAATACTCCTTTGACACCCCGAGGGGTCGTTTGGAATTGTTTTATATCCCCCCAATGAGATCTTGTCAATGAGCCTGATTTAAGGATCATCGAAAGGAAAATCCAATTAGTCCTTGACAAATCAACACGGGGGATAAAATATTAGGCCGGAAGGGGAAAAAAATGACCATTTCAAGGCGTTTAACAAAATGTGCCGTCGTCTTGGCGCTCCTCGTCCTCATCACAAGCGGCGCCTCCTTTGCCCAGAGACTCACCGGAAAGATCGTGGGTGCGGTCACGGACGAAGAAGCCGCCCCACTCCCTGGAGTGACCGTGCAGCTATCAAGCCCGGCTTTGATGGGAGGTGTTCATGCCGAGGTGACATCCGAGAAAGGGTCCTACCGGTTCATCAATTTGCCTCCCGGAATATACACGATCGATTTTGGCCTCAAAGGGTTTGAGACCGTCCATAGGTTGAACGTAAGAGTCTCCATAGATATGACCGTAACCGAGGACATCGTGATGAAGGTCGCGGCCATCCAGGAATTCCTAACCGTTCAGGCGCCGGCACCTCTCATCGACGTTACCAAATCAGGCATGACGACCAACTTCAGCAAGGAGCTCCTTGAGCAGCTTCCCAGCGGCCGGTTTACCTTTTTTGATGTCGTCAAGCAAGCTCCCGGCCTGGTCATGGATTCGCAACAGGGAGATGGAGACAGACTCGTGGCCTACGGGTCCAATTATGAGTCCAGCGATTATCAGCTCGACGGAGTCGATATCAGGAATCTTGATGTCGGTTCCGCCTGGCAGTGGGTGAATCCGGAGGTTTTCGCCGAAGTCGAAACGACGGGAATAGGCGTTCCCGCCGAGTACGGACAATTTACCGGCGCCGTCATCAATATCGTGACCAAGTCCGGAGGAAATAAATTTGAAGGAAGCGTGAGCTATTACGGGCAATCTCAGAAGCTCGTAGGGGACAACAACCCCACCCCGGAGGATCCCGGGGCGTTCTCCTACCATCGGGACAGATTCCTGGACGCTTCCTTCACTCTGGGGGGACCCATCCTCAAAGATAAGCTTTGGTTCTTCGGCTCATACGAAAGGGTGGAGGATTCCTATACCGCTTGGCTCTCAAACCCCGAATTCCCCGCGCGCACTATGGGTGACAAAGTATTTTTCAAGCTCTCTTCACAGCTGGGCAAAAGCCATCGGCTGGTCGGCTCTTTTTATTACGAATATTTTGACATTCCTGATCCCATGACTCCTTACTTCACAAAGGAGGCCGTCGCCTCGGAAATAGGACACACGCCCACCTGGAATCTCATGTATACGTGGCTGATCAGCAACAACGCCTTTCTTGACCTGAAATATGGAGGATGGTGGAGCGATGACGATTGGCTCCCCACCTATTCCGATCTTGAAACCCCGAGCCATTGGGACGGATTGACAGGGATCACCTCCCAGGGAGTTTGGTTCCCTTGGGTGTACGAGGTGACCAGACATCAGCTGAGCGCGAGTCTATCCTATTTTGCCGAAGATTTTCTTGCGGGGGACCACGACTTCAAGATGGGAGTTCAATATAACAGAGGAACCGCCGAGAATTACGGGGGGTATACCGGGGGCCGCGCTTATTACGATTACGGCGGGTATCCCTATTTTATGTACGAACAGGATGTTTTCAGTTACGGCGGTGTCGTCAATTCCTTCGCGGCCTTTGCCGATGATTCCTGGAAAATCGGCGATCGATTGACATTGAATCTGGGGATAAGGTTCGATCACAGCGCAGGTTCCATTCAATCGTTTCCAGTCTATCATGGCTGGCAGAAGACCGCAGCGGTGACCCCGGAGGTTCCGGATGTGGTCCAATGGGACACGATATCTCCCCGTGCCGGTTTGGCCTTTCAGCTCACTTCGGATAATAAGACCCTCCTGAAGGCATCCTATGGCCGTTATTACGACGCCCTTCTCATGTCCAACTGGAATTGGCCGGGTCCTAACGTCACCGACTATACGATATATTCCTGGGACTGGGACCTCAATGCGTGGGCGTTTTTTGACACCGTTCCAGGCGCCATGAACTACACGGTTGATCCGAAGCTTAGGAACCCCTACGCGGATCAATTTTCAATCGGGCTTGAAAGGGAGTTCCTGGCCAATTTCGCCGTCGGAGCCACCTACATTTACAAGCATGAGAAGAACCTTATCGGATGGGAAGATCGAGGCGCTCAATATGAGCAGGTCAACATGGTGTCTCCTGACAATGGCAGGACTTACCCCGTATGGAACCAAACCAGCGGTTCGGAAACAAATGACTACTGGATCACTCAACCGTCCCGTTTTGGAGAAAAATTTGATCAGACCTATCAAGCTGTCATTTTCTCGCTGACAAAGAGGTTTTCCGACAATTGGCAGCTGAGCTCCTCCTTCACGTGGTCGCGGATGAAGGGCCTGAACAACACCGCCCATTCGATGTCACAACAAGCGATGATATGGTACACGGAGGACTACGGACAAGATCCCAACGACCTGATCAATGCCAGAGGCTATTTGAACCATGACCGCGCTTGGGTCTTTAAGCTTTCAGCCAGTTACGCCTTCCCCTGGGGTATCTTGGCCGGAGTGAATTACCTCTACCAGACAGGAAGGCCCATCCCCACATTTGTCAGGGTCTTCCCGGTTCAAAAGGAAAGGACGATCCTGGCCGAACCGAGAGGTCGGGAGAGATTCCCCGCCTGGAGTGTCCTGGATTTCCGGCTTCAGAAAACGTTCCAGGTTTATAGAACAGTGAAACTCAGCGCCACGGTCGATGTTTTTAACCTTTTCAATTCGGATACCGTCATCGGTTATCTTTCTGATTATCCCCGTAATCCCGGATACAGCGTTTGGTCCGATGCCTACCGCAAGGCTGATGAAATATTCTTTCCGAGACGGGCACAGATAGGGCTACGGCTGGAATTCTAATACAAACGCATTAAATAGTTTGACATCTGACTTTAAGCGGCCTGAAGCCGCCCTCACTCCCCCGGCCCCCCAGGGAACCAGTCCCGTCGGTTCCCCCCGTCAAAAAAGCCGACGGGTCCCCCCTCCGCTACGGGGGCTTGAGGACGGCATTCAGTGCCGTTCATACATTGTAGCTTTTTTTATTGCGTTCGTATTAGTTCAACAGCCAGGGATCTCATAATCGCTGGAGCCTGTCCATTCGACGCTGGTCGTCCCTTTCCACAAATCCTGTTTTTTTCGTAGAGGATTATTAATCCCGAAATTGCCGATAGCCCGGAATTCAATCCCTTGACTTTCGAAAACCAATATTATAAATATGGATCAAGATTTATTCAGAAATAACAATTGATGGAGGTTCTTTCATGTTCAAGAAATTTCTTGCTTTCCTTCTTTTCGGCGTCGTGCTGGCTCTCATCGCCTCCCCAGCCTATGCCCAACGGCTGACGGGAAGCATCCAGGGGACGGTCAAGGACGAGACGGGCGAACTGCTTCCGGGCGTGACCCTTGAGATCAGCAGCCCGGCGCTCATCGGCGGAATCAAGTCCATTGTCACCTCGGCGACCGGATCATTCCACTTCACGGCCTTGCCCCCCGGGTCCTACCTGGTCCGATGCTCCCTGTCCGGGTTCCAAACCCAGGAACGGGAGAAGATTGTCGTGTCCATCGGAAAAACGACGACCATCGACCTCGTCCTGAATCCCACGACCGTCGAAGAATCGGTCACGGTCGTCGGCGAATCGCCCGTGATCGACGTGACCAAGTCCGGGACCTCCACGACCTACGACAAACAGCTCCTGGAGAACATCCCCAAGGCCCGCTTCACCTATATCGACATCATGTACTGGGCCCCCGGTATTTCCCAGAACGAGACGAGCTCCGAGGAATGGCATACATCTCTAGGCTCCGCCGGCTGGTCAGACAATTACCTGGTCGACGGCGTCGACACGTCGTTCGACTGGAACGGAACGACCTGGGTCTGGAACAATCCCGACATCTACGAGGAGGGCGAAGTCGTGTCCATCGGGGCCCCGGCGGAATACGGGGACTTTCAGGGCGCCGTGGTCAACGTCGTCACCAAATCCGGCGGGAACACCCTCCACGCCGGACTGAACGCCTACACCATTCCCTCTTCCCTCGTAGGGAATAACGTCCCGGGGGCCGAATTCCCGTTTACGATCAAAAAGAACTGGGACCTGGGCCTCGAGCTCTCTGGCCCGTTCAAGAAGGACAGGATCTGGTTTTACAGCAACGTCCAGTTCAAACGCTATGATTATGCCCAGCTCGGGACTCCCTCTGACACTCCGACGGCCTCCGATTATAAGAGGATCTTCGCCAAGGCGACCTTCCAGCTGGCCAAGAGCCACAAGCTTGTCCTATCCTACCAGCATGAGTGGTCCAAGCTCCCGGATGTCATCACCCCCTCCCAGCCGTTCGAAGCCTGCGCCGAGGAACCGGGCAAATACGGCGTCGCCAACATTAATCTGACCTCCATCCTGAGCCAAAACACCGTTCTCGACCTGAAGCTCGGAGGGTGGGTGGCCAAGGACAACTGGGTCCCCATGGACGGGAACCTGGACGAACCCCAGCATTACGACGGGCAGACAGGCCAGGCTTCCAACGGCATCGCTATCTGGAGCAGAACCACCTACACCAAGCTCCAGGCAAACGCCACGTTGTCCCATTTCGCGGACGACTTCATCCATGGCAATCACGAGTTCAAGTTCGGCGTCCAGTACACCCGGGGCAGCTCCGATGGGATCAGCTCCTATTCGGGCGGGGTCATCTATTACGACTATGGCGGGTACCCCTACGCGGCCTATTTCCAGGATCCCTACAACTACGGGGCCTCTATAAACAAGCTGGGCGTCTTCGTGGACGATTCCTGGGCCGTCACCGACCGGCTGACCCTGAACCTGGGCCTCCGTTTTGACCACCAGGATGGAAACATCAGCGAGGTGGACGCCATCGACGCCCAGCGCAAAAAAACCGGCGCGAAGATCAAAGGCATCAGCAATGTCGTGGCCTGGAACAACTGGTCGCCCCGCCTGGGACTCGTCTACCAGTTGACCAGCGATAAGAAGACCATCCTCAAGGCCAACTACGGCCACTACTACGACGGCATGACCTTGATGGCCTTCTACCGGATGACAAACAGCACCCCGCCGGTCTACGCCTTCCTCTACAACTGGGATACGGGACTTTACGACATCCCCTTCTGGACCTGGGAACCCTCCCAGGGGGTGGGCGTGGATCCGAACGTCAAGAACAGTCTCTGCCGTCAGCTGTCCTTCGGCCTGAGCCGGGAATTGGTGACCGACCTGGCCCTGGAATTGACCTATATTTACAAGTACACCGATAATTTCTACAGCTGGTGGAACACGGCCGCCCAGTACGAGCCGGTCGAGATCTTCGACGAGGTCGGCGGGAAACCGATCACCGTCTATAACCAGACGACGCCCGTCGAGGACAACTTCCTGACGATGAAGAACCTGCCCGACTACAAGCAGAAATACCGGGCCCTGATCCTCACCCTCCAGAAGCGGCTGTCCCACAACTGGCAGCTCAGCTCGTCCTTTGTCTGGTCCAAGGCCAACGGCGTGTCCACGCTCGGGGCCATCGCCCAGGGCAGCCGGAACGGGATCCAGAGCCCCAACGATCTCATCAACAACAATTGGAAGAGCCTTCTCCAGGGCGACAGGACCTACATGTTCAAGCTCCAGGGGACGTATTTCCTCCCCTATGACTTCAGCGTCAGCGCCAATTTCGTCGCCCAGACGGGAAAGCCCGTCGCCCGGATGATCCCCGTCACCGGGATGGACCAGGGCGGCTTCTCGGTCATGGCCGAGCCGCGGGGTTCCCACAATAGGCTGGACCCGATGTACGTTTGCGACCTGCGGCTGGAGAAAAAAATCGATCTCGGCCCACGGGCCGGCATTCGGATCTCGGCCGACGTCTTCAATCTCTTCAACGCGGACACCATGACCCAGACGGTCATCGTCGGGACGTCGGAGAGTTTCATGAAACCCGACGCCATCGCCGCGCCCCGGCGGGTGCAGCTCTCCCTGCGGCTTTCTTATTAAGGGCCGCGGGACTGTCTGGACCGTTCGGTCAGAATGAAAGCGAAAGCGTGATCGCCTGCCGTTTTCCGGAAAGATCGAAGGAGACGGAGAGGTTCGCGGCTTTCGGATCGCGGTTCAAGGCGCAGATCTTCTTGGCGGTGAAATAGCCGATGGCCGAGCCGACGAGGACGTCCGAAGCCCAGTGCTTGTCTTCATGGATCCTGGATAGTGAGGTCAAAGCCGCCAAGCCATAACAGGCCGCGTCGACGATGACGCTGTCCGTCCGGTCGGCGATGACCGTGGCCACAGACCAGACCGCTGAGGAGTGTCCGGAAGGCAGCCCCGAATAGACCGACGGGCTGGAGAAGGGATGAAAGCTATGGCTCCCCTCCTCGGCGTACGGCCGCGCCCGGCCGAGGATGACCTTGAGGACGGCCGTGAAAGCGCTCGAAACGAGGAAGCTCTCGAAACTTAACATAGCCGTTTTCCGGATGCCGCCGCTCCCCGCGATCTCTCCCGCCGCGAACAGGCCGGCCATGAAACCGCAAAGATAGCCGCCTTCGCCGAAATGCGTAACAAAGCCGAAAAAGTCGCTCGATCCGGGCGTCCGCCGCTCCTGGACCCAGGTCCGGATGTTCTCATCCGCCAGACCGAGAAGCAGCCCGGTCCCCAGTACGGCCGAGAGCTTCAGAAAATCGTTCTTCTTCCAATAAAAGGGTGAAACGAGGACGTCCTTGACGTCCTTTCCCGCCTTGGCGAGGGAGATCTTGGAATCCCCGGAGGCTTCATCATCCGACCGCGACTCCCGGCAAGGGGCCCCAATCGCCCACGTCGACAACAAGCCGGCCAGAATTAAGGCCGTGACCTTTCGTCCTGGTCTATTTCCCCGCATTGTGAATATTTTGTTCCATGAACCGCTCGATCGCCAGGATCGTCCGGTCCGTCGCCCCGCCGAGCGAGGCCAGGTGCGCTTTGGCCTTGCCCCCCATCTCGCGGAGCCCGATCTCGTCCCTCAACAGGAACATGCCCTCCAACTCTTCATCCGTCCGGACGATCCGCGCCCCTCCCGCCCGGATGAAGGACTCGGCCAGGAAGGCGAAGTTCCGCATATGCGGACCGAAGAAGACGGGTTTCCCGTAATAAGCCGGTTCGAGGATGTTATGGCCGCCCCAATTGACGAGACTTCCGCCGACGAACGATGCGTCGGAGAGGGCATAAAAACGGGCTAGCTCGCCGATGGTGTCCAGGATGAGGATGTCCCAATCGCCGCTCGAGCCGCCCTGGGTCCTCCGCGTCGTTTTGAATCCCATCGCCAGGGCCGCCTTCTCGATCTCCCCTGCCCTTTCGACGTGCCTGGGGGCGAGGATGAAACGCAGGCCGTCCCTCTTTTCCCGGGCCGAAGCAAAGGCTTTGAGCAGCCGTTCCTCCTCACCCTTTCTAGTGCTCCCGGCGACGACGACCTTCTCCCGGCCGTCCATCCCGAGGCTGCCTCTGAAGGCCTCCAGCTCGTCCACGGTGAAATCCGGGAGACGGATCTCAGACTTGAGATTGCCCGCGACCTGAAGTCGCCCGGGTTCGACCCCCAGCTGTTCCAGTTTTTCCTTGTCCTGCCCGGTCTGGACCAGGAACATGTCCACGTTCCGGAAGACCTTCCGCGTGAGAGGGCCAAGGTCGGCGTATTTTTTAAACGATCCCTCGGAGATCCGGCCGTTGATGAGGAGGATCCTCTTGCCCTGCCGCTTGACCTCCCTGAGGAGGTTCGGCCAGAACTCGGACTCCGCCAGAACGAGAATGTCCGGCCGGAAAGCTTTGAGGACCCTGCGCACGGCGCTCCGGAAATCGAGGGGAACGAAGAACACCGCGTCCGCGTCCTTGAGCTTCTCCCTGGCGACGCCGATCCCCGTGTTGGTGAGGGTCGAGAAACAAACATCCCATTCCGGGTGACGGACCTTGAGTTCATGGATGAGGTTTTGGAGTGACAGGACCTCGCCTACGGACACGGCATGGATCCATACGGCTTTCCGGCCGGGAGCCCTGGGGAAGAGTCCGCGGGCCAACCGCTCCCGTAAGTAGATCCGGTCCTTCCTGAGGACTTTCATCCGGAAGGCATAGATGGGCAGGTAGAACAAAAGGGCCATAAAAAGGAGCAACGAGTAGATTGCGTACATGGCGTTTGAATATACCGGATTCTCCCGCCCGGTGCAAGGCTTCCCCTGAAACCCAAAACGGTCGACCGATCCGGCTTGCCACGGACGGGTTTTTCTGCTAAATTGGAGTGAATTTGAAAGGATCCAATCATGGCCGAAGGTAAAAAAACCGAGCAGGCGGCTGAGGGCCAAGCCCAGGCCTCCGGGGATACCGCTCCCAAAACAAAGAAGATCAACGTCATGACTCTCAAAGAGATAGAGGCCAAGCTGGCCGAGGTCATGGAAAAACAGGGAGGCCTGACCTCCAAATATGCCAAGCAGCTCCTCCTTAGAAAAAAGTCCCTGTTCTCCTGAGATCCGCTCCCCCTCTCGACCCGGCGCAAAGCCCCTGCGGCCCTTGACAGGCGAAAAAAATAGAGATTTACATTTCCCTCCCGTTCTGTTATCATTCAACGCGAAAAAAAAGGAGAAAATACGCGTGCTCAGCAAAGAAGTGAAAACCAAGATCGTCAGGGACAACCAGGCGCATGCCCATGATTCGGGCTCGCCGGAGATCCAGATCGCCCTCATCACCGAGAGGATCAATGTCCTCATCAAGCATTTCGCCACCCATAAACAGGACCATTCCTCACGTTCGGGGTTGATGAAACTGGTCGGCCAGAGGAAGAGGCTCCTGGAATACCTTAAGAAAAAGGAATCCGGCCGCTACGAAAAGCTCATTCAGAAGTTGGGGCTCAGGAAGTAAGCTTCCGGCCGCATAGGGAATTAAGATGTCTCACACCATAAGTCTTGAAATCAACAAAAAGACCCTGTCCATCGAGATCGGCAAGGTCGCGAAACAGGCCGACGGCTCCGCCCTCGTGCGCTACGGCGAAACCATCATGCTGGTCACGGCCACGTCCAAAAAGGACGTGAAGGAACCGAAACCCTTCCTCCCTCTGATCGTCGACTACAGGGAGAACACCTATGCCGCGGGCAAGATCCCCGGCGGCTTCTTCAAACGCGAGGGAAGACCGTCCGAGCGTGAGATCCTGACGGCCCGGATGATCGACCGGCCGATCCGGCCCCTGTTTCCCGAAGGCTATTTCTTCGACACCCAGATCGTCGGCCTTCTCCTTTCGGCCGACCTGGAGAACGAGCCCGACATGCTGGGCATCATCGGCGCCTCGGCCGCCCTCTATTTCTCGGACATCCCTTTCACAACCCCCCTTGGCGCGGTCAAGGTCGCTCTGGTCAACAACGAGTTCGTCATCAACCCGACCGCCAAGGAGCTCGGACAGAGCCCCCTGGGGATGACCATCGTCGGCACCGAAGACGGCGTCGTCATGATCGAAGCCGGGGCCAAGGAAGTGGACGAGGAGAGGATCATCGAGGGCATCATGCTGGCCCACGAGACCATCAAGAGGATCATCCAGGCCCAGAAGGACCTTTACGCGACGCTCAACATCAAGAAGCGCGAATTGACGCCCAAGACCCGCAACCTGGAGCTGGCCGCCAGGATCGAGACCGGGATCTCGGCGACGCTCCTCGAAGCTATCCAGATTAAAGACAAGAAAAAGAGTGAAGCGGCCTCCAAGCAGATCCTCATGACGCTCCTGGAGAAAGTCCCCGAAGAGAACAAGGACGAAGCCGCCGAGACCAGGGAGGTCTTCTATGACCTCGAGAAAAAGCTCGTCCGCGACCTCGTCCTTAACCACGGGAAGCGAGCCGATGGACGCCGGTTCGACGAGATCCGTCCCATCACGATCGAGGTCGGCCTCCTGCCCAGGACCCACGGCTCGGCCCTCTTCACAAGAGGGGAGACCCAGTGCCTGGCCACCGTGACCCTCGGCACCGTCGAGGACGCCCAGAGGTTGGACACCCTCGGCGAGGAGGCCAAGAAGCGGTTCATGCTCCATTACAATTTTCCGCCCTTCTCGGTCGGCGAGGTGTCCTTCCTGAGGGGGCCCGGCCGCCGGGAGATCGGACACGGCGCCCTCGCGGAAAAGGGCATCCTTCCCTCCATTCCCAACGATGATAATTTTCCCTATACCGTGCGCATCGTCTCCGACATCCTGGAGTCCAACGGCTCCTCTTCCATGGCCACGGTCTGTGGCGGCGTCCTGGCCCTGATGGACGCCGGAGCCCCCTTGAAGATGGTCGTGGGGGGCATCGCCATGGGCCTCGTGAAGGACGGCGATCGTTACGCCATCCTCACCGACATCGCCGGCCTCGAAGACCACCTCGGGGACATGGACTTCAAGGTCGTGGGCAGCGAAAAAGGCGTGACCGCCATCCAGATGGACCTGAAGATCCCATCCGTGACGCCCCAGTTCCTGAGAGAAGCCTTCGCCCAGTCCAAGCAGGCCCGGCTCCAGGTCCTGGCCAAGATGAAAGAAGCTCTCCCCGCGCCGCGGCCGGAGATCTCGCCTTACGCACCGCGCATCTTCACCCTGTACGTCAATCCCGAAAAGGTGAGCGAGGTCATCGGGCCCGCCGGCAAGGTCATCAAGAAGATCGTCGCCATGACCGGCGCCAAGATCGACATCGAGGACGACGGCAAGATCACCGTCGCCTCCGCGGACGTCGCCGCCGCCGAAAAGGCCATGCAGATGATCCGGGACATCACGGCCGAGGCCGAGATCGGCAAGACCTATACGGGCCGGGTCATCCGCCTGGAAGAATACGGAGCGTTCGTGGAGATCCTGCCCAACGTCGTCGGTCTGCTCCACATCTCCGAAGTCGCTCCCTACAGGATCAAGAGCATCCACGACCTCATCAAGATGGGACAGGAGCTGACCGTCAAGTGCATCACCATCGACGAGGACCACAAGGTCCGGGTGAGCCTGAAGGCCCTGGAAACCCCGGACTCCTCCGCGGCTCCCGCCAAAGGGGGCCAGGCCCAAAATGACGGGGGCCGAAGACCCTATGGAGAACATTCCCAAGACAGGGGTCGTAGAAACCGGTACTAAAAAAACATGTCCGCAAGGACGAGGTCCGCTCTTCCTGCCCGCCGGGGGTTCACTCTGATCGAGATGATCGTGACCCTGACGGTTCTAGCCATCCTGGCCACGGCGGCCATGCCCATCGCCCAGACCGCCATCCAGAGGGACAAGGAGCTTGAGCTCCGCAGGGCCCTTCGCGAGATCCGCGAGGCCCTGGACGCCTTTAAAAAGCTGGCCGACGAAAAGAAGATCGAGGTCGAGAAGGACAGCGAAGGCTATCCCCCCGACTTGGAAACGCTCGTCAACGGCGTCGAGGTCCAGGAGGCCCAGGAGGGCAAGGAGGGCGGAAAAGAAAGCGGAAAAGCATCTAAGAAAATTGTCCGCTTCCTGAGACGGATCCCCAAAGACCCC
>JALHVH010000104.1 GCA_022867105.1 Candidatus Aminicenantota bacterium | reverse complement strand
CGTAGCGTTGGACGAGGCAGGCGCCCATGGAGATCGTGGCGCTCAGGACGCCCGTTTCCGCCGAGATATAGGATTCCGCGACGAGCAGCCTCAGCTTGTTGGACACGATGTCGAGGCGGGTTTCGTCGATGTTGAGGAAGATGATCAGGAACTCTTCCGTGTTCCAGCGACCCACCATGTCGAAGTAACGGATGTTCTTGTGGATCGTCCGGGCGATCATCCTCAGGACCTTGGCGGCGTTGAAGCGGCCGTAGCGCTCGAGGAGCTTGTCGTAATGGTCGACGTCGGCGTAGATCAGGCCGAACGGCAGGCTATACTTCTGGAACTCGTCGATCCGCGCCGCGAGGTGCATTTCGAGATACTTCCTGTTGGTGATCCCCGTTTCGGTGTCGATCAGGGCCATGCGTTCCAGCTCGTTCACGTTGAGGGGGATGGTCACCTTGGGCGATATGTCGGTGAAGACCTCGGCCGTGCCGATGATCTCACCGTCATCCTTGAAGACCGGGACGACGCGCAGGAAGACGGGCAGACGGTAGCCGTCCTTATGCTGGATGTAGAGCTCGGCTGAATGGATCGTCCCGTCCTTGAATGCGGCGATGATTGGGCACTTCTCCGGGTCGATCGAATGGCCCTCGGGATCCACGAGGAGAACGACGTCCTCCGGGCATTGCTTGCCGAGGACCTCGGACCGCTCGAAGCCGGTGATCGTTTCCGCCCCTTTGTTCCAGAGCACGATCCTCCTGTTCCGGTCCAGGCAGTAAACGCCGTCCTGGGTCTGGTTGAGGAGGGTGCTGCAGAAACTTTTGGTCGCTCCTTCAAAAACCTCGCTGACCTGTTTTTCCGCAGTCATTGATGATCCTCGTTTCTGCCCAAGATCTCAATGCGCCCAGAGCATTACCTGGATACTATATAACATGAAACAAATGAGGGGCACAAGACCCATTTTCGAATCCCCCCATTTCTCCTATCGCGTCTCAAACGACAGGATCATCGATTGTTCGGGCGCCGACGGGGGCGACGGCTGACTTCCGGCAACAAATCCTCCGCGCCTTGACATCCGCCCTGACTTCGCGTTAATCTTCGGCCGAAGCGCCTCAGGGGGTGCGCGAGCATGCAACAACTCATCGGCTCCCGACTTAAAAAAGCCCGCGAGGAGACAGGTCTCCTGCAGAGCGCTTTCGCCAAGGCCGTCGGCCTCTCCTCCGAGTACATTTCCCTCCTCGAGGCCGGCAAACGCACGCCGTCCTTCGACACGCTCGAAAAGATCGCCAAGTTCCTCAACAAGGAGATCGCCTACTTCTTCGAACAGCGCGAGCCTGCCTTCACGATGCTTTTCCGCGACGAATCGCTCGACGAACGCTCCCGCTCCGAACTTCAGAAGTTCCGCCGTTACTGCGAGAAGTATCTCGAGCTCGAGGAGACGACCGGCCGCCGCCTGGAACTCGCGCCCCTCTACGCCAATGTCTCGGCCGAGCGCATGGCCGACGAGGAGCGCCGTCGCCTTGGCCTGGGCAACGAGCCCATCCGCGACATCTTCGCCCTCTTCGAGCTCGGCGGCTGCCGCATCCTCCGCCACCCTCTCCCCGATGACTCCAAGGTCTCCGGTGTCTTTGTCTTTGTCGAGGAGAAGGGCGCGGCCTTCGCCCTGGTGAATTCGGCCGACCCGCCGGGACGCCAGGTGTTCACGGCCGCCCATGAATACTGCCACTACCTTAAGGACCGGCTCGACAGCCCCGTCATCGACAATCCCGACGTCTTCATCGATGAATACGTCTCCCTCTACCCGCCGCGCGAGCAGTTCGCCCAGGCCTTCGCCGCCCGCTTCCTAATGCCGCCGACCAAGGTCCGGGAGATCGTGGAGAGGGATATCCGGCCCCACCGTGTCGGCTACGACGACGTCCTCTTCCTCAAGCGCTATTTCGGCGTCAGCACCCAGGCCATGCTCCGGACGCTCCGGAACATGAACTTCATACGCCGCGAGCGGTTCGAGGAGTTCTTCAAGCGCGATCCCGGGCCGCGGGAGAAGGAGCTTTTCGGCAACGTCGCCGATGGGGAGCGGAGGGGAGGCCGTGGGCACGGGGGCATCAAGGGCCTTATCGTCAAAGCCAGGGCCATCACTTCGGACCGCTTCAAGCTCCTCGAGCGCGAGGCCGAGGCCTTCCTCGAGATGCGCCGCCGGGGCGAAGAGGTTGAGCCCGAAGAGCCGCCCGACGGCCAATCGACCTTGCCGACGGAGGATTAATATGAACAAGACAGTCAAAATCCTCGTGATCTTCCTGGCCATCGACGCCGTGATCGCGGGCTTCTACTTCGGAATTAAAGCGATTTCCTCGAACTCCGGGAAATCCCCCACGGACGCCTATGAGTGGAAGAAGATGGACGAGTATTACCAGCCCGTGGACTACGTCGAGCAGTTCATCAAGGACGACGCCTCCGAGAAGGGCATCTTCCCCGTCCAGATCCGGAACTACGGCCGGAACGGCGACGTCCTCAAACGCTTCAAAGGCAAGAACTTCGCCCGCTCGTCGGAATCCAGCCTCAACCTGGCCTTCCCCGGCCTCGACGACTGGACGCTCATCGACGTCAAGTACAAGAACGAGAAGGGGATGGAGGTCGCCCGGACCATCCTCTACGTCAGCATCAAGAACCAATGGCGCGTCGGTGACAGCGGCAAGCTTATGAAGTGAACCCATGACAATGCCCGATGAGGGCAGGATATTCTTGGGCGTACGTTCTTCCTTTGAGATCCGTCCAGTGGGAGAAATTCATGAAACACCATAGGAGGGAACGATGTCATTTAAGCAGATGGTGATTTTATACCTGATCACCCTGGCCGTGTTTTTCCTGATCGACATGGTCTGGCTCGGCGTCGTGGCCAAGGGCTTTTACCGCCGTCATCTCGGGACGATGCTCAGCCCCAAGGTGAACTGGGGCGCGGCCATTCTTTTCTACCTCCTCTTTATCGCCGGGTTGCTCATCTTCGTCATCCGGCCGGCCCTGGCGCAGGGCGCGCTCCTAACCG
>JALHVH010000103.1 GCA_022867105.1 Candidatus Aminicenantota bacterium | reverse complement strand
GTCGCCGGCCCAGTTCTCCATGATCTGTGAAGCGACCTCGACGAAGTCCGACGGGACGTTGGTCCCGGATACGGTCTCGTAGGTGCAGTTGGAGAGCAGGTCGTGCAGGGCATGGCCGAACTCGTGGAATAGCGTTGAAACCTCCTCGAAGGTCAGGAGCGACGGCGTATCACCGGCCGGCATGGAGAAGTTCCCGACGTTGTAGATGACGGGCGTGATCGTCTTCCCGTCGCGCGAGGACTGGGACCTGAAGGCGCCCGACCAGGCGCCGCCCTGCTTGCTGGCCCTCGGGAAGTAATCGGTGTATAGGATGCCGACGTGGGTCCCATCGGCCTCCCTCACTTCGAAGACCCTGACGTCCGGATGATATTTCGGGATGTCCGTCCGCTCGGCAAACTGGAGCCCCCAGAGCCTTCCCGCCACGGCGAAAGCGCCCTCGCGGACGCTGTCGAGCCGGAAATAGGGTTTCAGAGCTTGGTCGTTGAGATCGTACTCGGCCTTTTTCAGCTTTTCCGCGTAGTGCCACCAGTCCCAGGGCTCGAGCTTGAACGTCCCGCCTTTCTTAGCGGCCAGGCCCTGAAGCTTCCCGGCCTCCTTCCCAGCCATCTCGAGGGCCGGCGTCCAGAGCTGGTCGAGGAGCCTGGTGACTCTCGCCGGCGTCTTGGCCATGTTCTCCTCAAGGACGAAATCCGCGTGGGTCTTATAGCCCAGGAGGTTCGCCCTCTTCACGCGCAGGGCGGCGATCCGGCTCAGGACGGCCTTGTTGTCCGACGCGTTCCCGTTGTTCGCCCTGTTGATATAGGCCTTGAAGATACTCTTGCGCAGGTCCCTATTCGGTGAATACTGGAGGAAGGGGATCATGCTCGGTTTGTGGAGCGTGAAGACCCATCGGCCCTCCAGGCTCCTCTCCTTGGCGGCTTCGGCGGCTCCATCGATCACGGCCTGCGGCAGTCCGGCCAGGTCATTCGCATTGTCGATGACAAGGGCAAAAGCGTTGGTCTCCTTGAGGACGTTATCGCCGAACTTCACGGAAAGGACCGACAGCTCTTCGTTGATCTTGCGGAACTCGGCCTTGGCGGCCTCGTCCAGGTTCGCGCCGCCGCGGACGAAGTTCTTGTAGAACTTGTCGAGGAGCCGGGCCTGTTCCGCTGTCAGAACGAGTTTGTCTCTTTCGTCATACACGGCCTTGACCCGCGCGAAAAGCCTTGGGTCGAGGTTGATATCGTCCCGGTGCTTGGCGAGAAGGGGCGAGATCTCGGCCTCTATCTTTTGGAGCGCCTCGTTCGTGTTCGCTTGCGAAAGGCTGAAGAAGACGTTGCTCACCCGGGTCAGCAGCTCCCCGGTGCGCTCGACGGCCTCGATGGTGTTACCGAACGTTGGCGGCTCCGGATTGGCGGTGACGGCCTCGATCTCCTTCTTTTGCAGGGCCATGCCCTCCCGGAACGCCGGCATGAAGTGCGCGTCCCTGATCCTATCGAACGGGGGGGTCTCGAAGGGCGTTCCGTAGGCGGCGAAGAACGGATTTGCTTCCGCCGGCGCGACCGCCGCGGCGGGCGAGGCTTGATTTTCCTTTTTCGCGCAGGAAACCAGCGCAAGGCTCAGGCATACGAAACATATCATTACGAACATGACACTCTTTCTCATTCGATGCGGCTCCTTTTCAAGAAAATGAAGTCCTATCTTATCAAAGAATGATGTTGCCGTCGCCGTCGATGATATGGATCTCGGCGAAGCCGAGCTCCCGGATCTTCGGCTCGATCTTGGCCCGGTCGCCGACCACCACCCAGATCACGCTTTCAGGGTGGATGGTCGCCTTGGCGGCCTTGGCCAGGTCTTCCATGCTGAGCTTTTGAACCCTGGCCGGATACTTTTGATAATAATCGTCGGGAAGGCCGAACTGGACGATCTCGATGAGGGAATTCCTGACCGCGTTCATGGTCTCCCACTGCCCGGGCAGTTGGAGGATCTTGCTCGTCTTGACCGTATTATATTCGTCAGGGGTGATCGGCTTCTTGCCGAGGATCCCCTCGAGCTCGCCCTTGATCTCGACCATCGTCTCCTTGGTCTTGTCCGACTGGACGGGTGCTAGGACGAGGAACGGCCTCTGCCCCCGCGCGTCGACCAGGGCCGACTGGGCCCCGTAGCTCCAGTGCTTGTCCTCGCGGATGTTCATGTTGATCCGCGAGACGAAATCGCCGCCGAGGATGGTGTTCATGGTATCGATGGCGATGTTCTCCGGGTCCGCGGAGGAAGGCGCCGGGTGGCCGCCGATGACCATGGACTGGGGCGCGTCAGGTTTGTCCAGGATATAGACGACGGACTTTGGTTCGAGCGCGACGG
>JALHVH010000102.1 GCA_022867105.1 Candidatus Aminicenantota bacterium | reverse complement strand
GCCCGACCTGAGGCCCCTGGTCCGGCTCGACGGCGGCCGTTTCGCCACCTCCGATCTCAACGACCTCTACCGGAGGGTCATCAACCGGAACAACCGGCTGAAAAAGCTCATGGAACTCAAGGCGCCCGAGCTCATCATCCGAAACGAAAAGCGGATGCTCCAGGAGGCTGTCGACGCCCTCTTCGACAATGGCAAGAGGGGCCGGGTCCACCTGGGCGCCAACCGCCGTCCCCTCAAGTCCCTGAGCGAGGCCCTGCGCGGCAAACAGGGGCGGTTCCGCCAGAACCTCCTCGGCAAGCGCGTGGACTACTCCGGCCGTTCGGTCATCGTGGTCGGTCCCGAGCTCAAGCTCAACCAGTGCGGTCTGCCCAAGAAGATGGCCCTCGAGCTCTTCAAGCCCTTCATCTTCAACAGGCTGGAGAAGGAAGGGCTCGTTCCGAGCGTCAAGGTCGCCCGCGAATGGCACGAAGCGGAGCGTCCCGAGGTCTGGGATTACCTGGAAGAGGTGGTCCGGGAGCATCCCATCCTCCTCAACCGCGCCCCCACCCTGCACCGGCTCGGCATCCAGGCGTTCGAGCCCATCCTCGTCGAGGGCAAGGCCATCCACATCCATCCGCTCGTCTGCGCGGCCTTCAACGCGGATTTCGACGGCGACCAGATGGCCGTCCACATCCCGCTTTCGGTCGAGGCCCAGATCGAGGCCCAGACGCTCATGCTCTCCTCGAACAACATCCTGTCCCCGGCGCACGGCCGGCCGTTGACCGTTCCCAGCCAGGACATGGTCCTGGGCTGCTATTACCTGACGCTGGAAAAGAAGGGCCTGAAGGGGGAGGGGCGGATCTTCGGCTCCCCGGAAGACGTGCTCTTGGCCATGGAGAGCAAAGAGGTCGACCTGCAGGCCGTCATCAAGCTGCGGTTCTCAGGCCCCCTCATGAACCTGGTGACCTATTTCGACGACCAGGCCGTCATGACCTGCCCGACGAGCGACGTCCTTCATGAGCATATCGAGACGACGCCGGGCCGGATCATCTTCAACAGCGTCCTTCCCAAGGGCATCCCGTTCATCAACGGCATATTCCGAAAGAAGGGGCTCGAGAACCTGGTCTTTTTCGGATACCTCAAGAGCGGGCTCCCGGCCACGGTCGACATGCTCGACAAGCTGAAGGAGCTGGGCTTCACCTATGCCACGAAGGCCGGGTTCTCCCTGGGCATCGATGATTTCGTCATTCCCAAGGAGAAGGCCGCCCTCGTTGACAGGGCCCAGAAGGATGTCCAGGATATCGAAAAGCTCTACCGCGACGGGACCATCTCGGCGGGCGAGCGGTTCAACCGGGTCATTGAGATCTGGGGCACGGTGACCGACAAGGTTTCCGCCGCCATGATCACCGAGATGAAGCGGGTCTCGTTCGAGGGCAAGGGCCTCAACGCTCTATTCATCATGTCGGACTCAGGCTCCCGCGGCAACAAGCAGCAGATCCGGCAGCTCGCCGGGATGCGCGGCCTGATGTCGAAACCCTCCGGCGAGATCCTCGAGACGCCCATCGTCTCCAACCTGAGGGAAGGGCTGAACGTTCTGCAGTACTTCATCTCAACGCACGGCGCCCGAAAGGGATTGGCGGACACGGCCCTGAAGACGGCCAATTCCGGTTACCTGACCCGCAAGCTCGTGGACGTCTCCCAGGAAGTCATCGTGGACGAGCACGACTGCGGGACGCTTAAAGGCATCAACGTGACCGCGATCGTCGAGAACGGCGAGATCATCGAGCCTTTCATCGAGCGCGTCGTTGGCCGGACCTCCCTCGAAAGGATCCTCCACCCCGACACGAACGAGGTCATCGTGGATATGAACGATGAGATCACGGAGATCGTGGCCCAGCAGATCCAGAACGTGGGCATCGAGCGGGTCAAGATCCGCTCGGTCCTGACCTGCGAGGCCAAGCGCGGCGTCTGCCAGCTCTGCTACGGCCGGGCCATGTCGAGCGGCCGGCAGGTCGAGCTCGGCGAGGCTGTCGGGATCACCGCGGCCGAGTCGATCGGCGAACCCGGAACCCAGCTGACCATGAGGACGTTCCACGTCGGCGGCATCGCCATGAGGGGCGCCGAACGGTCCAAGCTCGAAGCCAAGAAGGACGGGGTCATCAAGTTCAATAACCTCTTCTCCGTCCGCAACAAGGAGGGCGTCCTGGTCGTCGTCAACCGGAACGCCAACATAGCCATCCTCGACCACAGGGGCCGCGAGATCGAGCACTACCAGGTCCCCTATGGGGCGAGGATGCTTATCAAGGATGGCGATGAGGTCAAGGCACGCCAGGGATTCGCCGAGTGGGACCCTTTCAATACGTACATCCTGACTGAGGAAACGGGGAACGTCCGTTTCCATGACGTGGCCCTCGGCGTGAGCATGGAAGAGGTCCAGGACGAGTTCACGGGCCTCATCACCCAGGTCATCATCGACCCCAAGGACGAGAAATTTCAGCCCCAGATCGAGATCCTCGACGAGAAGAGGAAGGATGCCAAGGGGAACCCCGTCGTCCTCAAGAGGTACTTCCTGCCCTCAGGGGCCAACCTGGAGATCAAGGACACCAGCCGGGTGTTCGCCGGCGACGTCTTGGCCAAGATCCCCCGGGAGGCGTCCCGCACCAAGGACATCACGGGCGGCCTGCCCAGGGCCGAGGAACTTTTCGAGGCCCGGCGTCCCAAGAACCCGGCGGTCATCTCCGAGATTGACGGCGCCATCCAGATCGGAGGGCTGATCCGGGGCTACCGTAAGATCAGCGTCCGCAACGAGCGCGGCGGCGAAAAGGAGTACCTGATCCCCAAGGGCGCCCACCTGAGCGTCGCCGACGGCGACCGGGTCCGGGCTGGGAACCCCTTGATGGACGGGCCCGTCAACCCCCACGACATCCTCAAGGTCCTGGGCGAGAAGGAGCTGGCCGAATACCTGCTCCGCGAGGTCCAGGAGGTCTACCGGCTCCAGGGTGTCACGATCAACGACAAACATATCGAGACGATCATCCGGCAGATGCTGCGCTGGATCAAGGTCGAGGAGGTGGGAGACACCGAGTTCCTGGTGGACGAACAAGTGGACAAGTTCATCTTCCAGGAGGAGAACGAGAAGGTGATGAAGAAGGGGGGAAAGCCCGCCAAGGCCAGACCCCTCCTCCTGGGCATCACGAAGAGCGCCTTGAGCACGGACAGCTTCATCGCGGCTGCCTCCTTCCAGGAGACGACACGGGTCCTGACGGAAGCGAGCCTCTACGGGAAAGTGGATTATTTGAGGAGGTTGAAGGAGAACATCATCATGGGCCGGTTGATCCCCGCGGGGACCGGCTACAAGTTCTACCGGAACGTCGAACTGAAGGAAGAATTCGAGCCCCAACAGCGCGAAAAGGAAAAGGACATTCCGGCCCAAGGCTGACCGCCGCCGGTCCGCTGAAATTTCCTCAAAATTTCTTGACAGGGATAGATATTTCTGCTATCATCCGCACATTCGTCTCGGGATATTTTCCTTGGGGTGAATGAAATCAAATTATTATTATAAGAGGAGTAGGTGTTTTGCCGACCGTAAACCAGCTTATCAGAAAGGGCAGGACGCTCAAAAGGTACAAGAGCAAGGCGCCTGCGTTGGACCGGAGCCCCCAGAAGAGGGGCGTTTGCACCCGCGTTTTCACGATGACGCCCAAGAAGCCGAACTCGGCCATGCGGAAGGTGGCCAGGGTGAGGCTCACCAATAACATCGAGGTGACCGGCTACATCCCCGGGGTCGGGCACAACCTCCAGGAGCACTCCATCGTTCTCGTCCGCGGAGGCCGTGTCAAGGACCTGCCGGGCGTCCGCTATCACATCGTCCGGGGCACGCTCGACTGCGAAGGCGTCCAGGGCCGATTAAAGGCCAGGTCCCGGTACGGAGCGAAGAAGCCGAAAGAGAAGAAGGCCAAGTCCTAAGGGAGATCGGATATGCCCAGACGCGGTATCATCAAGAAAAGAAAAATCCCGCCCGACTCGTTCTACAACAGCACGCTGGTCGCCCGCTTCATCAACCTGTTCTTGAAGAAAGGCAAAAAGAGCATCGCCGAACGTGTTGTTTACGGCACGATGGAGATCGTCAAGGCGAAGACCAAGGAAGATCCCCTCAAGGCTCTGGAGAAGGCCATTGAAAACGTCAGGCCCATCCTGGAAACGAAGTCCCGGCGCGTCGGCGGGGCCAATTATCAGGTGCCCATCGAAGTGCTGCCCGGCCGTTCGTTCTCTCTGGGTGTCCGGTGGCTGATCAAGTACGCCGAGCAGAGGAACGGGAAGAGCATGCCGGAAAAGCTGTCCGCGGAGATCATCGATGCCATCAACAACCGCGGTGGGGCGATTAAAAAGAGGGAAGACACCCACAAGATGGCGGAAGCCAATAGAGCCTTCGCTCATTATAAATGGTAGTCTCCAATTCGCAATCCAGGCTTGAAACGCGTCGAATGATGGAGAAAAGGACACATGCGGTCGTATCCGGTCGAGAACGTGAGGAACATTGGGATCATGGCCCATATCGACGCGGGGAAGACCACCACGACGGAGCGGATCCTCTTTTACACGGGAATCACTTACAAGATGGGAGAGGTGGACGAGGGAACGGCGGTCATGGATT